>NZ_QHJN01000248.1:0-8268 GCF_003947565.1 Actinomadura sp. WAC 06369
GCCGAGGTGTGGGTCCCGGCCCGGGTGCGGGGGCGGTGAAGCGGTACGAGCCGGAGCCGACGGCGAACACGGCGGCGCCGTCCCGCATCCGCAGGAACCTCGCCCCCTCCTGCCGCACCTGCGCGGCGGACCGGGCCGGGACCCACACCTCGGCGGTGGTGTTGACCGGGACGGACACCGACAGCTCGAAGCGGCCGCCGGCGACCGACCACGCCGTCTCGATCGGGCCGTACATCGAGTCGTGGCGGCCGCGGGCGCGCCCGACCTCGCCGCCCGGGCGCGGCCGGATCACGGTCCTGCGGTAGCCGGGCTCGGCCGGGGCGATGCCGGTGATGTTGGCGTACATCCACTCCCCCACCGCGCCGTAGGCGTAGTGGTTGAAGGAGTTCATCGCCGGGTCCTCGAAGCCGCCGTCGGGCCTGATCGAGTCCCAGTGCTCCCACATCGTGGTGGCGCCCTTGCCGATCTGGTAGCCCCACGACGGGTACGTCTTCTGGTGCAGCAGCCGGTACGCGACGTCGGTGTGCCCGGTCTCGGTCAGCACCGGCAGCAGTTCCGGCGTGCCGAGGAAGCCGGTGGACAGGTGCCAGCCGCGCGCCTCGATCAACTCGACGAGCCGGTCCGCGGCGGGCCCGCGCGCGTCCTCGGGCAGCACACCGAACGCCAGGGCGAGCGCGTAGGCGGTCTGGGTGTCGCCCTTGACGCGGGCTCCGCCCTCGGTGACGTACGCGTCGTCGAACGCGGCGCGCACCCGTCCGGCGAGGTCCTCGTACCGCTCGGCGTCCGCGTCCTCGCCCAGGACGCGGGCGGTCTCGGCGACGAGCGCCGCGCTGTGCGCGAAGTAGGCGGTGCCGATGACGTCCTTGGGCGTCTCGTCCTCGACGTTCAGCCAGTCGCCGTACCCGGACGCGGGGCGCAGCAGCCCGTCGCTGTTCCGCTCCAGGTACGCGATCCACTTCCGCATCGCCGGGTAGTTGTCCTCCAGGACGCGGCGGTCGCCGTACGCCTGGTACAGGTTCCACGGGACGGTGACGCCCGCGTCGCCCCAGCCGGCCGAGCCTCCGCCGAGGAAGCCGACCTTCGGCGCGACGTCCGGGAACGCGCCGTCCTCCGACTGCGCGTCGCGCATGTCCCGCATCCACTTGGTGAGAAAGCGGGCGGACCGCATGTTGTAGGCGGCGGTGCGCCCGAAGACGTTGATGTCGCCGGACCAGCCCATGCGCTCGTCCCGTGCCGGGGTGTCGGTCGGGATGCTGAGGAAGTTGCCGCGCTGCCCCCACGTGATGTTGCTGTGGAGCCGGTCGAGCATCGGCACGTCGGTGTCGAACTCCATGGTGAACGGCTCGGCGGTGTGCATGACGCGCCCGGTGACGGCGTCCGGGCCCGGCGTGCCGGGGTAGCCGGTGACCTCGACGTACCGGAAGCCGTGGAAGGTGTACCGGGGCTCGTAGGTCTCGGCGCCGCCGCCCTTGAGCGTGTAGGTGTCGGTGGCCTTCGCGGTGCGCAGGTTCGCGGTGTAGAGGGTGCCGTCCTCGTTGAGGACCTCGCCGTGCCGCAGCGTGACCGTCCGGCCGGCCTCGCCGGACACGCGCAGCCGCACCGCGCCCACCATGTTCTGGCCGAGGTCGAAGATGTGCACGCCCTTCGCCGGGCTGGTGACCTTCACGGGCCGGATCTCCCGCTCGACCCGGGTGGGCGCGGCGGACTGGGCGACGGGGAGGGGGCCGGCCTCCTCGTCGACCAGGACGGGCTTCCACGCCGCCGCGTCGAACCCGGGGCGGCTCCAGCCGGGGGTCTCCTCGCGGGCGTCGTACGCCTCGCCCATGAGCAGGTCGGACGTCTGGACCGGCCCCACCGCGCTCCGCCAGCCCGGATCGGTGACGATCTTCTGGGACGTCCCGTCGGTGTAGTCGATCCGCAACTGGGCGCGGAACCACGGGCGGTCGCCGTACTGGCCCGGCCCGAAGATGGCGATGTGCCCGGAGTACCAGCCCGGCGCGAGCGTCGCGCCGATCGCGTTGCCGCCCTTGCGCAGCAGCTTCGTGACGTCGTACGTCTGGTACTGGACGCGCTTGGAGTAGTCGGTCCAGCCGGGGGTCAGCTCGTCGTTCCCGACCCGGCGCCCGTTGATCTCCGCGGTGTAGACGCCGAGCGCGGTCGAGTAGAGGCGGGCCCGCGCGATCTTCTTCCCGACCGCGAACTCCTTGCGGAGCCGCGAGGTCATGCCGTCGGCGCCGGACGGCACGGTCTGGAACGAGAAGCGGCGGTCGCCGCCCACGGGCTCGCCGTCCCGGTACGCCGTGCCGTGCTCGTAGCCGCCTTCCGTGTGCCCCCACCAGCCGATCTGCCCGGACGGCTCCGACTGCTCCACGTAGTACGTCCCGGCGGGAGCGGGCTCGTCCAGTTCGAGGGTCGCCTCGGCGTTGTCGGGGTGGTTCTCCACGCGGCGCCGGGCGAGCACCGCGCCGTCCGGGCCGTCCGCGCGCAGGGCGACGGTCACGTCGGCGTCGGAGGTCTGCCAGGTCGGCATCGGGATCGACACCGACGTGACCGGCTCGTCGGAGACGAACGTCTGCCCCTGCGTTCCCTCCGCGAGCCGCGACGGGTCGTTCTGCCCGGTGAAGGAGGTCGGGAGCGGCAGCGGCGCGTCGTGCCCGATCCACGCGCCGCCGAGGTCCCGGCCGTCCAGCAGGCCGGTCTCCCACCACGTGGGCTCGCTCCACCGCGAGGGGCGGCCCCGGTCGTCCCACACGCGGACGGTCCAGTGGTAGCGGGTGCGGGGTTCGAGCGCGGGCCCGCCGTACGGGACCAGGACCGACCGCGGCGACGCGACCCTGCCGCTCGTCCAGACGTCGGCGGACGCGAGCCGCG
The DNA here is from genome assembly GCF_003947565.1 of Actinomadura sp. WAC 06369. Lineage (NCBI taxonomy): Bacteria > Bacillati > Actinomycetota > Actinomycetes > Streptosporangiales > Thermomonosporaceae > Actinomadura > Actinomadura sp. WAC 06369. The sequence goes on from NZ_QHJN01000248.1 coordinate 2,872, forward strand.
ACGGGGCGGACGCGACGCGGATCTCGTAGGCGGACTGGCTCCGGTTCCGGGCGGGCGAGGCCAGCCGCCAGGAGAAGCGCGGCCGGGGGTCGTCGATGCCGAGCGGGCGGTCGCCGTACTCGGTGGTGGTCGAGGCGACGCGGACGCCGCCGGGGTCGGCCGCCGCCGGGGCGGTGCCCCCGGCGGTGACGGCCAGGAGGAGGGCCGACGGGAGGATGAGGAGTCTGGACCGTGCCGGTCGCATGGGCTGCCTCCGGTTTCGGGCACGGCGGGCCGAGCCCGCGGCCGCGCGCACGCGGCCGGGGCTCCGCTCGCCTGCCCCTAGGGTGGGATCCCCCGATCACACTCTCTTGTCGTGACGGTCTTCGGTTGTGGCGGTCGCCGGACGCGCCGTCAGCGCAGGAACGCCGCGGCGACCCCGGCGTCCACGGGCACGTGCAGGCCCGTCGTGTGGGTCAGGTCCCCGCCGGTGAGGGCGAAGACGGCCGCCGCGACGTGCTCGGGCAGCACCTCGCGCTTGAGCAGCGTCCGCTGGGCGTAGAACTCGCCGAGCTTCTCCTCCTCGACGCCGTACACGGCGGCGCGCTTGGCGCCCCAGCCGCCGGCGAAGATCCCGGAGCCGCGCACCACGCCGTCGGGGTTGACGCCGTTGACGCGGATGCCGTGCTCGCCCAGCTCGGCCGCCAGCAGCCGCACCTGGTGCGCCTGGTCGGCCTTGGTCGCGCCGTAGGCGATGTTGTTCGGCCCGGCGAACACGCCGTTCTTGGACGCGATGTAGACGATGTCGCCGCCCATCTCCTGGTCGACCATCACCCGGGTGGTCTCCCGGGCGACGAGGAAGGAGCCGCGCGCCATCACGTCGTGCTGGAGGTCCCAGTCCGCGACGGTCGTGTCCAGCAGCGGCTTGGAGATCGACAGCCCGGCGTTGTTCACCACCAGGTCCACGCCGCCGAACGCCAGGACGGCGTCCCGCACGGCCGCCGCGATCTCGTCCTCGGACGTGACGTCCGCCGCGACGGCCACCGCGACGTCCGACGCCCGCAGCGCGGACGCGCCCAGCTCGGCGGCGATCTTCTCCGCCCCGGCCAGGTCGCGGTCGGCGACGACCACGCAGGCGCCCTCGGCGGCCAGCCGGCGCGCGGTGGCCGCGCCGATGCCCGACCCGCCGCCGGTCACCAGCGCGACGCGGGTGGCGAGCGGCTTCGGCTTCGGCATCCGGCGGAGCTTGGCCTCCTCCAGCTCCCAGTACTCGATGCGGAACTTCTCCGCCTCGTCGATCGGCGCGTACGACGACAGCGCCTCCGCGCCGCGCATCACGTTGATCGCGTTGACGTAGAACTCGCCCGCGACCCGGGCCGTCTGCTTGTTCGCGCCGAAGGAGAACATGCCGACGCCGGGCACCAGGACGATCGCGGGGTCCGCGCCGCGCATCGCCGGGGAGTCCGGGGTCGCGTGCCGCTCGTAGTAGGCGGCGTACTCCTCCCGGTACTTCGCGTGCAGCTCCTTCAGCCGCGCCTTGACGTCGTCGAGCGGCGCGGACGGCGGCAGGTCCAGCACCATCGGGGCGACCTTGGTGCGCAGGAAGTGGTCCGGGCAGGACGTGCCGAGCGCGGCCAGCCGCGGGTGCTCGGCGCGCGACACGAAGTCGAGCACCGCCTCGCTGTCGGTGTAGTGCCCCACCTGCGGGCGGTCCGCGGACGCGAGCCCGCGGATCAGCGGGAACAGCGCGGCGGCGCGCTCGCGGCGCTCGGCCTCCGGCAGCGGCTCGTACCCGTCGACCACCGGGCCGAACGGTTCGGCCCGGCCGTGCTCGGCGATGTACGCCTCGGCCGTCCGGATGATCTCCAGCGAGTTCGCCTGGCACTCCTCGCTGGTGTCGCCCCAAGCGGTGATGCCGTGCCCGCCCAGGATGACGCCGATGGCCCGCGGGTTCGCCTTCTTGATCGCGGCGATGTCGAGGCCGAGCTGGAAGCCGGGCCGCCGCCACGGCACCCACGCCACCCGGTCGCCGAAGATCCGGCGGGTCAGCTCCTCGCCGTCGGCGGCCGTCGCGATCGCGATGCCCGAGTCGGGGTGCAGGTGGTCGACGTGCGCGGCCTCCACCAGGCCGTGCATCGCGGTGTCGATGGACGGCGCCGCGCCGCCCTTGCCGTGCAGGCAGTAGTCGAACGCGGCGACCATCTCGTCCTCGCGCTCCACGCCCGGGTAGACGTCCACGAGCGCGCGCATCCGGTCCAGCCGCAGCACGGCCAGGCCCTTCTCGGTGAGGGTGCCGAGGTCGCCGCCGGAGCCCTTCACCCACATCAGCTCGACGTCGCGGGCCGTCACGGGGTCGGTGACGGTGCCCTTCGCCGAGGCGTTGCCGCCCGCGTAGTTGGTGTTGCGGGGGTCGGAGCCGAGGGTGTTGGCCCGTTCCAGCAGCTTGCCCACCTCGGGTGGGGTCGCGGTCATCGATGCTCTCCTTGTCGGTGCCGAATCCGGATCAGCGTTCTGCGGTCAGAGGGACGGGCCCGATGCGGCCGCCCGCGGCCCGGGCCGGAGCGAACTCCCCGGCCGAACCGCTGCCACCGCGCCGGCGGCCTCGTCTCGGCCCGGAGCCAGGCCCCGGCCGAACCGCTGCCACCGCGCCGGCGGCCTTCTTACAGGGGCGGCCGGAGCGAGCTCTGCGAGCGGAGGCCGCCCCGGGTCCCGGGAGGGTCAGGCGCCCCAGCCGGCGGCCTGGCCGTCCTTGCGCTCGTCGACGACCCGCTCGTAGTAGCCGGACGCCTTGTACGCGGCGATCGGGTCCGGGTGCAGGCCCATCTCCTCGCGCAGCTCGGCCAGCAGCGGGCGGACGTCGGTGTTGTAGGCGTCCATGAAGATCGCGTTGGCCCCGAGGACGTCGCCGGCGGCCTGCGCGGCCGACAGCGCCTCGCGGTCGATCAGCAGGGCCTTCGCGGTGGCCTCCTGCACGTTCATCACCGAGCGGATCTGGCCCTGGATCTTCGGCTCGATGTTGTGGCACTGGTCGAGCATGAACGCCACGCCCGTCTCGGCGTCGTACCCGCCGCCGCGCACCACCTCGTGCATGATGCGGAACAGCTGGAACGGGTCGGCGGCGCCCACCATCAGGTCGTCGTCGGCGTAGAAGCGGGAGTTGAAGTCGAACCCGCCGAGCTTCCCCTCGCGCAGCAGGAACGCCACGATGAACTCGATGTTGGTGCCGGGCGCGTGGTGCCCGGTGTCCACGACGACCTGCGCCTTCGGGCCGAGCTTGACGCAGTGCGCGTAGGACGCGCCCCAGTCCGGCAGGTCGGTCATGTAGAACGCGGGCTCGAACAGCTTGTACTCCAGCAGGAACCGCTGGTCGTCGCCGAGCCGCTCGTAGACGGCGGCGAGCGCCTCGGCCATCCGGTCCTGCCGGGCGCGGACGTCGTCCTGGCCCGGGTAGTTCGTGCCGTCGGAGAACCACAGCTTCAGGTCGCGGGAGCCGACCTGGTCCATGATGTCGACGCACTCGAGCAGGTGGTCCAGGGCCTTGCGGCGAATCTTCGGGTCGGGGTTGGTGACGCTGCCGAGCATGTAGTCGTCGTCCTGGAAGACGTTGGAGTTGACGGCGCCGATCCGCACCCCCTTCTCCCGCGCGTGCGCCGCCAGCGCGGCGTAGTCGTCCACCCGGTCCCAGGGGATGTGCACCGCCACCTTCGGCGCGACCCCGGTGAAGCGGTGCACCTGCGCGGCGTCGTCGATCTTCTCCTGCGGGGTCCGCGGCACCCCCTGCTGGGCGAAGACCTTGAAGCGGGTCCCCGAGTTCCCGTACGCCCAGGAGGGAGTCTCGATCTCCTGGCGGCGCAGGGCGTCCTTCACCGCGCTGGTGTCGCTCACGGTCAACCTCTCGATTCGTCAGTAGCCCTCTGGTGAAGGGCGCGTGTTTCCGGTGGTCCGCCTCAGTCGAGGTGGAAGACCTCTTCCAGCGGCCGCATCCCGTCGTCGGGGCGGCCGTCGAGGTCCTCGAACAGCGGCGCCATCTCCGCCTGCCAGCGGGCGTTGACGTCGGTGCGGGCCATGCGCTCCCGCGCGGCCTCGAAGTCGTCGGTCTCCAGGTAGCCGACGAGGAGGCCGTCCTCGCGCAGGAACAGCGAGTAGTTGTGCCAGCCGGAGTCGCGCAACGCGTCCTGCATGTCGGGCCAGACCGCCTGGTGGCGCACCTTGTACTCCTCCAGGCGGTCCTGCCTGACCTTCAGCAGGAAGCACACGCGCTTGCTGCTTCCGGAGTCCATGCGACGATCAGAACTGGAACTCGTCGATGTTCTCGGTGTTGAACTTCGTCGGCGGGCCGAGGATGATCTCGCCGTTCGGCTGGATCGTGCGCTCGCCGAGGTCGCCGGCCTTCAGCACCTCGCCCTCCTTGCCGGTGATCTGGCCGGACGCCAGCGCGCCGCCGGCGTACGCGGCGAGGTAGCCGAGCTGCTTCGGGTCCCAGAGGGCGAACTCCTCGACGGTCTTGTTCTTGATGAACTGCCGCATCTGGTTCGGGGTGCCGAGGCCGGTCACCGCGACCTTGCCCTTGTACTCGGAGCCGTCGATGTAGCGGGCCGCGGCGGCGATGCCGACCGTGGTCGGGGCGATGATGCCCTTCAGGTCCGGGTAAGCCTGCAGGAGGCCCTGCGTCTGCTGGAAGGACTTCTGGTCGTCGTCGTCGCCGTAGGCGACCTTGACCAGCTCCATCTCGGCGTACTCGGGCTTCTCGAGCTCCTTCTTCATGAGCTCGATCCAGGCGTTCTGGTTGGTGGCGTTCGCCGTCGCCGACAGGATCGCGAACTTGCCCTTGCCGTCGATCTGCTCGGCGAGCATCTCGACCTGGGTGCGGGCGATGTCCTCGGAGCTCGCCTGCTTGATGAACACGTCGCGGCACTCGGGCGCCGTGTCGGAGTCGTAGGCGACGATGGCGATGTCCTGCTGCATGGCCTGCTTGAGCGGGCCGCACACCGCGTTCGGGTCGTTCGCCGAGATCATGATCGCGTCGTGCTGCTGCTGGATCAGCGTGTTGATGTAGGAGACCTGCGAGGACGCGGACGCGTCGGACGGGCCGACCTCCTTCGCCTCGGCCTCGAACCCCTTCGCCGCCGCGATGCCCGAGTCGTCGACGATCTTCATGTACGGGTTGTTGACCTGCTTGGGCAGGAACGCGAGCTTCAGGCCCTTCTCCATGGGCGCGCTCGGGTTCGCGGTCTTGCCGCTGCCGGCCTTGTCGCCGGAGCTCTCGGCCGACTCCTTCGTGGTGCCGCCGCAGGCGGCGAGCGACAGCGCGAGCGCGCCGGCGGTCGCCGCGGCGAGGGCGCGGCGCGGGAGGCGCAGACGGACGGTCATTGGTGTGCCTTTCGAAGAATCCAACTGGGGTGGGTCGCGCGAGGGCGG
>NZ_QHJN01000249.1:0-8216 GCF_003947565.1 Actinomadura sp. WAC 06369
GCCCCGAAGCGGGCTACGGCGATCCCGGCTACGGCGACTCCGGTCATTCCGATCAGGGCTACGCCAACCCCGGTTACGCCGCTCAGGGCTATGCCGATCAGGGGTACGCGGATCAGGGGTACGCGGGGCCCGGCTACGGCAACCCCGGCTACGGCGATCCCGGCTACGGCAACCCCGGCTACGCGGACTCCGGTTACGCGGGTCCGGGGTACGCCGACCACGGTTACGACGCGGGATACGGGGACTCCGGCGGCTACCAGGAGGGCCCGTACTCGGAGGAGTCGTACCCGGAGGAGCCGCCCCCTGCCGCGCGGCGCCGCGGCGGACGTCCCGGCAACGCACGCACCGGGGGAGGGGCGGGCAAGGCCGGCAAGGGCAAAGGCGCCGCGAAGAACGGCAGGAACGCCAAGGCCGGCAAGGGTGCGAAGGGGGCCGAGAGCGCCAAGGGGCCGAAGGGCCGCAAGGGCGGGCCGGTTCCGCGGCCCGGGGTGCCCGGGGTGTCCGACGGGCCCGGTCCGGACGGGCGTGCGCCGCGCGCCGGTCGTCCGGTGGCGCAGCGGCTCGCGGCGCTCGGGCCGAAGGCGTACTTCGCCGCGGCCGGCGCGCTGGCCGCCGTCGTGCTGCTCGGGTTCGGCGCGCTGGCCGTCGCGAGCGGGGCCGACGGCGACGACGCCCGCGGTGCGGCGCTGCCGCCGGTGGGCAACGCGGCCGAGACGGGCCTGTCGCCGACGTCGTACTCGAGTTCGCCGTCGTCGGACGCGTACGGGGGGATCGCCGCCCGCAAGGCGGACGCGAAGCCGCTGACGCTCGGCGAGGCGTTCCCGAAGAGCGCGCGGTCGCTGACCGTCCCCGGGAGCGAGGTCGAGCTGAAGCTGGCGGAGCAGAAGCTGGACGGCGACTGCGCCGCCGCCGTGTGGGGCGCGAGCGTGGCCGCCGATCTGCGCCGGGGCGGCTGCAGCCAGGCCGTCCGCGGCCTGTACGCCGACGCGGACGGCGGTTACGGCATGGCGGTCGCGGTGTTCAACCTGGCGTCGGCGGCGGACGCCGACCGGTTCGTCGCGACGCTCGGCGAGGTGCGCGGCGGCGGGTTCGTCCGGCCGCTGCCGGCCGAGGAGCCCGCGGCGGAGTTCGGCGCGGGATTCGGCATGGCGCGCGGGCTCGCGCAGGGCCACTTCGCGGTCGTGTCGTGGGCGGCGCGGCTGGACGGCAAGGGCGACGCGTCGGACGAGGTGCTGCTGTCGATGCTGATCGAGGGCGGTAAGGCCCCGGCCGTCCTGGCCCGCGCGGCCGGCGCGTCCGGCTGACCCGGCGCGGTGCGGCGGTCCGCGCCGCGGCCCGGCCGTGGAATCGGCGCCGGACGGAACGGAACCGGCCCGCACGGTGGCGCAACGCGCGCTTTCCCGGTTCAAACGTCGTGTTCCGGTGATGATCCTCACCCGGACGCGTGGAACGTCACGCCCGTGAGAAGCCGGTAATCTGGTCTAAACCAGTGAGATGTCGCGTGCCGATCCGCGCTGAGAAGTTTCGCGATCCGCCACAGTCGGGCATGATCCCGGCAGTGATGTAATGTCATCTCACCGCAGCAGGGCCAACGTCGTCCCGGCTAGCACTGACCTCACAAGCAGTGACACGACGACGACGGGAGGGTTGATGGCTGCTGCTGCCCTCACACCGGGCCGCCCCCGCCACCAGGGTCTCTACGACCCGGCCAACGAGCACGACGCCTGCGGTGTCGGAATGGTGGCGGATCTCCACGGCCGCGGAAGCCACGACATCGTTCAGAACGCCCTGACCGTCCTGAAGAACCTCGACCACCGCGGCGCCGTGGGCGCCGAACCGGACGACGGCGACGGGGTCGGCATCATGCTGCAGATCCCGGACGCGTTCTTCCGGGAGGTGTGCGGCTTCGCGCTGCCCGAGGCGGGCGCGTACGCGGCCGGCATCGCGTTCCTGCCGGTCGACGCCGGCGAGCGCGCCGCCGCGGTCGCGCACGTCGAGGCGCTGTGCGTCGAGGAGGGGCTGACCGTCCTCGGCTGGCGCGAGCTGCCGACCGACCCCGCGTTCGCCGGGCCCGCCGCGCGCCGCGCCATGCCGCACTTCGCGCAGCTGTTCCTGCGCGCCGCCGACGGCGGCCCGCACGCCGGCAAGACGGGCGTCGAGCTGGACCGCGTGGTGTTCTGCATGCGCGAGCGCGCCGAGCAGGACGTCCCCGTGTACTTCCCCAGCCTGTCCAGCCGGACGATCGTCTACAAGGGGATGCTGACGACCCCGCAGCTGGAGCCGTTCTTCCCCGACCTGTCGGACCGCCGGTTCACCAGCGCGATCGCGCTCGTCCACTCGCGGTTCTCCACCAACACGTTCCCGGCGTGGGAGCTGGCGCACCCGTTCCGGTTCATCGCGCACAACGGCGAGATCAACACGGTCAAGGGGAACCGGAACTGGATGCGGGCCCGCGAGGCGCTGCTGAAGTCCGACCTGATCCCCGGCGACCTGTCCCGCATCTACCCGGTGATCGACATCGAGGCGTCCGACACCGCCTCGTTCGACGAGTGCCTGGAGCTGCTGCACCTCGGCGGCCGGTCGCTGCCCCACGCCGTCCTGATGATGATCCCCGAGGCGTGGGAGAACCACACCGAGATGGACCCGGACCGCCGGGCCTTCTACGAGTTCCACTCCACCCTCATGGAGGCGTGGGACGGCCCCGCGAGCGTGAGCTTCACCGACGGCACCGTCGTCGGCGCCGTCCTGGACCGCAACGGGCTCCGCCCCGGCCGGTACTGGGTGACCGACGACGGCCTCGTCGTCCTCGCGAGCGAGGCCGGCGTCCTCGACATCCCCGCGAGCAAGGTCGTCCGCAAGGGCCGCCTGCAGCCCGGGAAGATCTTCCTCGTGGACACCGCCGCCGGGCGGATCGTCGAGGACGACGAGGTGAAGGCCGAACTCGCCGCCGAGCACCCCTACGCGCAGTGGCTGCACGAAGGGCTCGTCCGGTTCGAGGAGCTGCCGCGCCGCGAGCGGGAGATCCCGACGCACGACACGCTCGTCAAGCGGCAGCAGACCTTCGGGTACACCCTCGAAGAGCAGCGGATCATCCTCAGCCCGATGGCGAAGACGGGCGCGGAGCCGATCGGCTCGATGGGCACCGACACCCCCATCGCGGTGCTGTCGGAGCGCCCCCGCCTGCTGTTCGACTACTTCAAGCAGCAGTTCGCGCAGGTCACCAACCCGCCGCTGGACGCCATCCGCGAGGAGCTCGTCACCTCGCTGCAGTCCACCCTCGGCCCCGAGGGCAACCTGCTGGAGCCCGGCCCGGACTCGTGCCGCCGGCTCGTGCTGCCCACCCCGATCCTGGACAACGACGAACTCTCCAAGATCATCCACATCGACGACGAAGGGTCCCTGCCGCACCTGCAGGCCCACGTCGTCCACGGCCTCTACGACGTCGCCGGCGGGGGAGAGGCCCTCCAGGCCCGCCTGGAGGAGATCAACGGCGAGGTCAGCCGCGCCATCGGCGCGGGCGCGCGGATCATCGTGCTGTCCGACCGCGGCGCCGACTCCGCCCGCGCCGCGATCCCCTCGCTGCTGCTCACCGGCTCGGTCCACCACCACCTGATCCGGGAGAAGACCCGGACCCGGGTCGGCCTGGTCATCGAGACCGGCGAAGCCCGCGAATGCCACCACATGGCGCTGCTCATCGGGTACGGCGCGTCCGCGATCAACCCCTACCTCGCCATCGAGACCGTCGAGGACCTCGTCCGCGGCGGCGTCATCGCCGGCGACGGGCTCACCGGGAACCAGGCCGTCCGCAACCTCGTCAAGGCGTACGGCAAGGGCGTCCTGAAGGTCATGTCGAAGATGGGCGTGTCCACGGTCGCGTCCTACACCGGCGCGCAGATCTTCGAGGCGATCGGGCTCGGCGCCGAGGTCGTCGACCGCTGCTTCACCGGGACCGTCTCCCGGCTCGGCGGCGTCGGCTTCGACACCCTCGCCCGCGAGGCCGCCGAACGGCACCGCCGCGCCTACCCGGCCGGCGGCAACGACCTCGCCCACCGCACCCTCGAGGTCGGCGGCGAGTACCAGTGGCGCCGCGAAGGCGAACCGCACCTGTTCAACCCCGACACGGTGTTCAAGCTCCAGCACGCCACCCGCACCCGCCGCTACGAGATCTTCAAGGAGTACACCTCCAAGGTCGACTCGCAGGCCGAGGAGCTGATGACGCTGCGCGGCCTGTTCCGGCTCAAGGAAGGCGAGCGCCCGCCGGTCCCGATCGAGGAGGTCGAGCCCGTCTCGGACATCGTCAAGCGGTTCTCCACCGGCGCGATGTCCTACGGCTCCATCTCCGCCGAGGCCCACGAGACCCTCGCGATCGCGATGAACCGCCTCGGCGGCAAGTCCAACACCGGCGAGGGCGGCGAGGACCCGGCGCGGTTCACCCCGGACGAGAACGGCGACCTGCGGCGCAGCGCCATCAAGCAGGTCGCGTCCGGCCGGTTCGGCGTCACCTCCGAGTACCTCACCAACGCCGACGACATCCAGATCAAGATGGCGCAGGGCGCCAAGCCCGGCGAGGGCGGCCAGCTGCCCGGCCACAAGGTGTACCCGTGGATCGCCAAGACCCGGCACTCCACGCCCGGCGTCGGCCTCATCTCGCCGCCGCCGCACCACGACATCTACTCGATCGAGGACCTCGCCCAGCTCATCCACGACCTCAAGAACGCCAACCCGTCCGCGCGGGTGCACGTCAAGCTCGTCGCGGAGATGGGCGTCGGCACCGTCGCGGCCGGCGTGTCGAAGGCCCACGCCGACGTCGTCCTGATCTCCGGGCACGACGGCGGCACCGGCGCGTCCCCCCTGACGTCCCTCAAGCACGCCGGGACGCCCTGGGAGCTCGGCCTCGCCGAGACGCAGCAGACGCTGCTGCTCAACGGGCTGCGCGACCGCATCGTCGTGCAGACCGACGGGCAGATGAAGACCGGCCGCGACGTCGTCGTCGCCGCCCTCCTCGGCGCCGAGGAGTACGGCTTCGCCACCGCGCCGCTGGTCGTGTCCGGCTGCATCATGATGCGGGTCTGCCACCTCGACACCTGCCCCGTCGGCGTCGCCACCCAGAACCCCGTGCTGCGGCAGCGGTTCTCCGGCAAGCCCGAATTCGTCGTCAACTTCTTCGAGTTCATCGCCGAAGAAGTCCGCGAATACCTCGCCGCGCTCGGCTTCCGCTCCCTGGACGAGGCGATCGGGCACGTCGAGATGCTCGACACCCACGACGCCGTCGAGCACTGGAAGGCGTCCGGCCTCGACCTGGACCCGATCCTGCACGCCCCCGAAACCCCCTACGGGGACGCCCTGCGGTGCGTCGGCGAACAGGACCACGGGCTCGAGAAAGCCCTCGACAACACACTGATCCAACTCGCCGAAGGCGCCCTCGCCTACGGCGACAAAGTCACCCTCGACCTGCCGATCCGCAACGTCAACCGCACCGTCGGGACCATGCTCGGCCACGAGCTCACCCGCAAGTGGGGCGGCGCCGGACTGCCCGACGACACCATCGACGTCACCTTCACCGGCTCGGCCGGCAACTCCTTCGGCGCGTTCGTGCCGCGCGGCGTCACCCTCCGCCTCGTCGGCGACGCCAACGACTACGTCGGCAAGGGCCTGTCCGGCGGACGCCTCACCCTGCGCTCACCCGACGACGCCGCGTTCACCGCCGAAGAGCAGATCATCGGCGGCAACGTCATCCTGTACGGCGCGACGTCCGGCGAACTGTTCGCCGCCGGCGTCGTCGGTGAACGGTTCTGCGTCCGCAACTCCGGCGCCACCGCCGTCGTCGAGGGCGTCGGCGACCACGCCTGCGAGTACATGACCGGCGGCCGCGCCGTCATCCTCGGCGGCACCGGCCGCAACCTCGCGGCCGGCATGTCCGGCGGCATCGCCTACGTCCTCGACCTGGTACCCGAACGGGTCAACGGCGAGATGGTCGACCTCGAACCCCTGGACGCCGACGACGTCGCGTTCGTCCGCGGGCTCGTCGAACGGCACCTCGCCGAGACCGGCTCCGCCCTCGCCCGGCGCCTGCTGGACGACTGGGACGCCGTCGCGACCCGCTTCACCAAGATCATGCCGCGCGACTACCGCCGCGTCCTGACCGCCATGGCCGAAGCCGAGGCGCAGGGCCGCGACGTCGACGAGGCCGTCATGGCCGCCGCCCAGAGCTGAGAGGAGGAATCCCCATGGCCGACCCGAAGGGTTTCCTGACCGTCGCGCGGGAGCTCCCGAAGCGCCGCCCGGTCGACGTCCGCATCAAGAGCTGGTCCGAGGTCTACGAGGACTTCGGCACCGACCGGCTCGAGAAGCAGGCCAGCCGCTGCATGGACTGCGGCATCCCGTTCTGCCACCAGGGCTGCCCCCTCGGCAACCTCATCCCCGAGTGGAACGACCTCGTCTACCGCAAGGACTGGCACGAGGCGATCGAGCGGCTCCACGCCACCAACAACTTCCCGGAGTTCACCGGGAGGCTCTGCCCCGCCCCGTGCGAGAGCGCCTGCGTCCTCGGCATCAACCAGGACCCCGTCACCATCAAACGCGTCGAAGTCGAGATCATCGACCGCGCCTTCGCCGAAGGCTGGGTCCGGCCGCAGCCGCCCGCCGTCAAAACCGGCAAGAAGGTCGCGATCGTCGGGTCCGGACCCGCCGGCCTCGCCGCCGCCCAGCAGCTCACCCGCGCCGGGCACGACGTCACCGTCTACGAGCGCGCCGACCGCGTCGGCGGCCTGCTCCGCTACGGCATCCCCGAATTCAAGATGGAGAAGCGGCACGTCGACCGCCGCATCGCCCAGATGCGCGCCGAAGGCACCGAGTTCCGCACCTCCGTCAACATCGGCGTCGACGTCACCGCCGACGAACTGCGCGCCGGCCACGACGCCGTCGTCCTCGCCGGCGGCGCCACCGCCTGGCGCGACCTGCCCGTCCCCGGACGCGAACTCGGCGGCGTCGTCCAGGCCATGGAGTACCTGCCGCCCGCCAACAAGGTGCAGGAGGGCGACCTCCCCGAGTCGCCCATCGACGCCAAGGGCAAGCACGTCGTCGTCATCGGCGGCGGCGACACCGGCGCCGACTGCATCGGCACCGCGATCCGGCAGGGCGCCGCGTCCGTCACCCAGCTCGAGATCATGCCGCGGCCCCCGGCGACCCGCCCGGACGCCCAGCCCTGGCCGACCTACCCGATGCTGTTCAAGATGGAAAGCGCCCACGAGGAACTCGCCGACCGGGACGGCGACCGCCTCTACGCCGTCTCCACCACCGCGTTCCTGGGAGACGACGACGGCAACGTCCGCGCCCTCCGGATCGTCGAGGTGGGCGGCCCCGACACCGGCTTCCAGCCGATCGAGGGCACCGAACGCGAGATCCCCGCACAGCTCGTCACCCTCGCCATGGGCTTCCTCGGCCCGCAGCGCGAGGGCCTCCTCGAGCAGCTCGGCGTCGACCTCGACCAGCGCGGCAACGTCGTCCGCGACAAGGACTACAAGACGTCCGTCGACGGCGTCTACGCCGCCGGCGACATGGGCCGCGGCCAGTCGCTGATCGTCTGGGCGATCGCCGAAGGCCGCGCCGCCGCGCACGGCGTCGACGCGCACCTCACCGGCCGCACGTCGCCGCTGCCCTACCCGATCCCGCCCACCGCCCGTCCCATCGCCTGACCGACCCCGAGAGGCCCCGGAGCACCCGCTCCGGGGCCTCCCCATATCCGAACGGGCCCGCCCGCACGGGCACCACGACGCCCGGCCCGCACCCGACCCCACCGCGCACGGAACGGCCATGGACAGAACCCGCCCAAGGCCGTTTCCTACAAGACCCGCCCCCCGCCCACCTCTACGGTGGGCGCCATGAAGACCCTGACCACCGAAAACATCGAACGCGCATGGGAGTTCATGCTCCTCAACGCCCGCGTCATAGACCGCCACCGCTTCGCCCTTCACTTCCTCGACGGCGCACCCGAACCCGTCCTCGCCGCCCTCCGCCCCTACGAAAACCCCGACGGCGGCTACGGCAACGCCCTCGAACCCGACCTGCGCGGCACCGCCAGCCAACCCGTCCCCGCCCAGCACGCCCTCGAAATCCTCCACGAGGCCGGCGCCGACGACGACCCCGCCGTCACCCGCATCGCCGACCACCTCACCACCATCACCACCCCCGACGGCGGCGTCCCGTTCGTCCTGCCC
>NZ_QHJN01000250.1:0-8183 GCF_003947565.1 Actinomadura sp. WAC 06369
CCCCGGCGCGCCCGAGGAGCGCGGGCACGGGCTCGCCGAGCAGCCCGCCCAGCCAGGCCCCGGTCGCCGCGACCCGCTCCATGTCGATCCCGGTCTCGACACCGCCGCGGTGCAGCGCGTACAGCAGGTCCTCGGTGGCGATGTTGCCGGTGGCGGCGGGCGCGAACGGGCAGCCGCCGAACCCGCCCGCCGACGCGTCCAGCGTCGTCACGCCCTCGTCGACCGCCGCCAGCGCGTTCGCGTACCCGGTGTTGCGCGTGTTGTGGAAGTGGAACCGCAAGGGGATCCCCGGGGCGGCCTCGCGCACGCGCCGCGCCAGGTCGCGGACCTGCGCCGGAACGCCCACCCCGACGGTGTCGGCGAGGGCGATCTCGGACGCCGCGTGCGCCCGGCGCGCGAGCTCCGCGACCCGCTCGGGCGGCGTCTCGCCCTCGAACGGGCAGCCGAACGCCACCGCGATCGTCAGGGTCGCGGGCACCCCCGCCTCCGCCGCCGCGGCGGCGATGCCGTCCCACGCGTCCATCATCTCGGCGACGGTCGCGCCCTGGTTGCGGACGCAGAACGCGTCGGACGCCGGGACGGCCACGTTCACCTCGTCGACCCCCGCGGCCAGCGCCCGGTCGAGCCCCCGCCGGTTCAGGACGAGCCCGCTGTAGCGCACGTCCCCCCGGGGCACCCCCGCCATGACCTCCTCGGCGCCCGCCATCTGCGGGACGCGCTTCGGGTGCACGAACGAGACGGCCTCGATCCGGCGCGTCCCGGCCTCCGCGCAGCGCGCGATGAAGGCGATCCGGTCGTCCGGGGTGAGCACGCGGGCCTCGTTCTGGAGACCGTCCCGCGGGCCGACCTCCACCACCGTTGTATGCAATGTGCCTCCAGACTTGCCACCTTCGCGTCGAATGTGACTATATTGCATGCAATCGAGGAGGTGCCATGGCGCGTGCGGCGGACGTCGCGTACGACGCGGTGCGGCGGATGATCCTGTCCGGGGACGCCGCCGCCGGATCGCGGCTCGGCGAGTCGGAACTCGCCGAGACCCTCGGGCTGTCCCGCACCCCGGTGCGCGAGGCCCTGCAGCGGCTCGGCTCGGACGGCCTGGTGGAGGTGCTGCCGCACCGCGGCGCCCGCGTCGTCGCATGGACCCGCGAGGACCTCGCGGAGATCTTCGAGCTCCGCGCGCTCCTCGAGCCCTACGCCGCCGCCCGCGCCGCGCGCATCGGCCGGGACGCGGCCGTCCTCGCCGACCTGGCCGCGCTCTGCGACGCCATGGAGGCCGCCGCGGCCGACCGCGACCTCGGCGCGCTCGCCCGCCTGAACTCCGGCTTCCACGCCGCGGTGATCGACGCGTCGCGGAACCGGCGGCTGCCCGGGATGCTCGCGTCCGTCGTGCACGCCCCGCTGATCGTCGGCACGTTCCGCCGCTACGACGCCGCCGAACTGGACCGCTCCATGAACCACCACCGGGAGATCGTCGCCGCCATCGCCGCGGGCGACCCCGACTGGGCCGAAGCGGTGATGCGCGCCCACATCCGCGCCGCCGCCGCCAACCTGAACCGGAAGGACGACGATGAACGCACTCGGTGACCTGCGGGTCGTGGAGATGGGCCAGCTCCTCGCCGGCCCGTTCTGCGGGCAGCTCCTCGGCGACTTCGGCGCCGAGGTCATCAAGATCGAACCGCCGGGCGCCGGGGACCCGATGCGCGAGTGGGGCCGCGAGAAGCCGCACGGCAAGTCCCTCTGGTGGCCGATCCTCGCGCGCAACAAGAAGTCGGTCACGCTGAACCTGCGCACGTCCGAGGGCCAGGCCCTCGCCCGCCGCGTCATCGCGCAAGCCGATGTCCTCGTGGAGAACTTCCGCCCCGGCACCCTCGAACGCTGGGGCCTCTCCCCGGACGAGCTCCGCGCCGAGAACCCCCGCCTCATCGTCACCCGCGTCACCGGCTACGGCCAGGACGGCCCCTACGCCCCCCGTGCCGGGTTCGGCTCCATCGGCGAGGCGATGGGCGGCATCCGCTACGTCACCGGCGACCCCGACAAGCCCCCGTCCCGGGCCGGCATCTCCCTCGGCGACGAACTCGCCGGGACGTTCGCCGCGCTCGGCACCCTCGTCGCCCTGCACGCCCGGCACCGCACCGGCCGCGGCCAGATCGTCGACTCCGCCCTCTACGAGGCCGTCCTCGCGATGATGGAGTCCCTCGTCCCCGAATGGGACATCGCGGGCTACCAGCGCGAACGCACCGGCTCCGTCCTCCCGAACGTCGCCCCCAGCAACGTCTACCCGACCAAGGACGGCCCCGTCCTCATCGCCGCCAACCGGGACACGATCTGGCGCCGGCTGGCCGCGCTGATGGGACGTCCCGAACTCGCCGACGACGAGCGGTTCGCCACCCACGGCGCCCGCGGCGCGAACGCCGACGAACTCGACGGCCTCATCGGCGACTGGACGTCCGACCGGGACTCGGCCGAACTCCTCGACCTCCTGCACGAGAACGGCATCCCCGCGGGCCTCACCTACCGCGCGAAGGACATGCTCGCCGACCCGCACTACCGCGCCCGCGAGGCGATCATCCGGATGGCGCACCCCGAGTTCGGCGAGTTCCCGATGCAGAACGTCTTCCCGAAGCTCTCCGACACCCCCGGCGAGGTCCGCGCCCTCGGCCCGTCCCTGGGCGAGCACAACCCCGAGGTCTACGGCGCCCTCCTCGGCCTCGCCCCCGCCGACCTCGAAGCCCTGACGGCGGCCGGCACGATCTGACCCCGGCCCCGCGACCTTCCGGCAGACGCGGGGCGCCGCCCCGGCCGGGGCGGCGCTCGCCGCGCAGCTCCTCGGGCGGCATGAGGCCGGGGGCGCCGACGACCATCCCGGTCCGGGTGAGGCCCCCGCCGCCGCTGGCCATGGCCGGGAGGCTGCGCCATGGTGGGCGGAGGACGACACCGGGAGGGGCATGGCGCCGCGATCATCCCCCGAAGCGGCCGGGCCGCGCCCGCGCGTCGCCGAGGTCGACGTCCTCCGCGGGTTCGCCCTGTCCGGCGTCGTGATCGTGAACACCGTGCAGCTCACCGGGGTGCCCCTCCCGGACCCGGGCGATGGTCGCGGGCCCGGCTACTGGGCGTACGAGACGCTGCTCCACCAGCGGTTCTTCCCGATCTTCTCGCTGCTGTTCGGCGTGAGCTTCGGCCTGTTCCTGGACGCGGTCCGGGACCGGACGCCGCACCCGCGGGTGCTGATGCTCGCGCGGCTGGGCTTCCTGATCCCCATCGGCGCGCTCCACCGGATGCTGCACCCCCGCGAGGTGCTGCTGACGTACGCGGTGGTCGGGATCGCCGTCCTGCTGCCCGCGTCGTTCCTCCCCGGGTGGCGGACGCTCCTGGCGCTGGGCCTCGTCGCCGCGGGCGCGGCGGCGTCGACGGCGGGCGGCAGCGCGCTCGTCCCCGGATTGTTCCTCGTGGGGTACGCGGTCCACAGGTACGGCGTCGGGCGGATTTTGGACGCGCCGGCGGCCCGGGTGTCGGCGTTCCTCCTGTGCTGCGCCGTCCTCGCCGCCGGGCTGAACGCCTGGCAGGTCGCGGCGGCGGCCGGTCCGGGTTCCGCACCCGCGACGTGGGCGGGGCTGGCCACCGCCGCGGTCTACGCGGCGGCGGTCGTGCGGCTGTCGCGCACGCGGGCGGCACGGCTCCTGGGCGGGCTCGTCCCGCCGGGGAGGGCGGCGCTCACGGTCTACGTCGGCGCGACGGTCGCGATCGTCGCGGCCGACCGCGCCGTCCGTCCGGCCGCGCCTCCCGACCTTCCGGTCGCCGTCGCCGCGGGCGCGTCCGTCTTCTGCCTCGGGCTCGCCTTCAGCCGCCTGTGGCTCCGCCGCGCCCGCCACGGGCCGCTGGAATGGGTGTGGCGGCGCCTCACCTGGTGGGGGCCGGTTCCGCCGGGCGCCGACCGCGCCGACACGGGGTGAGAGGCGAGGGTTCGCGCTTCGCTTGACAAAGCGTACTTGCAAAAGACAAGCTACGCTCGATCGAGAGGAGATCGGACATGAGCGCATCGGCGAACGGCCCGGCGAGCTACTTCCCGGCGATCGAGAAGAAGTACGGGCGGCCCGTCCGGGAATGGGTCGACCTCATCCGCGCGTCGCCGCTGACCAAGCACATGGAACTCGTCGCCTGGCTCAAGGACGAGCACGGGCTGGGGCACGGGCACGCGAACGCCCTCGTCGCCCACACCCTCGGCGAAGGGCGGTAGGGCCGTGTGAGCGGTTTGTGAGGGGGGCGGGCGAGGCTCGGCGGCATGGAAGATGCCATCCGGGCCGAGGGCCTGGTCAAACGATTCGGGAAGACGGTCGCGCTGGACGGCGTCGGGCTGAGCGCGCGGCGCGGCACCGTGCTCGGGCTGCTCGGGCCGAACGGCGCCGGGAAGACGACGGCCGTGCGGATCCTCGCGACGCTGCTGCGGCCGGACGCCGGGACGGCGCGCGTGGGCGGGCTCGACGTCGTCCGCGACGGGGCGCGGGTGCGGCGGGCGATCGGGCTGACGGGGCAGTACGCGTCGGTCGACGAGGACCTGACGGCGGCGGAGAACCTCGTGCTCATCGGGCGGCTGCTCGACCTGCGCAAGGGCGACGCGCGCGCCCGCGCGGCGGAGCTGCTGGAGCGGTTCGAGCTGGCGGACGACGCGGGCCGGCGGGTGTCGGCGTTCTCGGGCGGGATGCGCCGCCGGCTCGACCTCGCGGCCTGCATGGTGGGGCGTCCGGCGGTGACGTTCCTGGACGAGCCGACGACCGGGCTCGACCCGGGCCGCCGCGAGGACGTGTGGCGGATGATCCGGGCGATGACGGCGGACGGCGGGACGGTGCTGCTCACGACGCAGTACCTGGAGGAGGCGGACGCGCTCGCCGACGGCATCGTCGTGATCGACCGGGGCCGGGTGATCGCGGAGGGCACGCCCGCGGAGCTGAAGCGGGTCGCGGGCGGGCAGGCGATCACGGTGCGGCCGCGGGACCCCGGGCGGCTGGTGGAGGTCGCGGCGATCCTGAACGCGGTGTCGGGGCGGGCGGCCGAGTCGCCGCGCCGGGACGTCCTGACGGTGCCGGTGGACGGCGAGGACGCGCTCGCCGAGACGGTCCGGCGGCTGGACGCGGCGGGCATCGCCGTCGCCGAGCTGTCGCTGCGGCTGCCGAGCCTGGACGAGGTGTTCTTCACCCTGACCGGCCACGGCGTGCTGAAGGAGGAGGCGGCGGTATGACCGACACCCTCGTCGGCCCGAGGACCCGCGCGGCGGAACCGGGGGCGCGGCCGTTCGCACTGGCCCGGCACAGCCTGCTGCTCGCCGGGCGGAGCCTGACCAAGACGCGGCGCAACCCGGGCATCCTGCTGGACGCGCTGTTCATGCCGATCATGTTCCTGCTGCTGTTCGTGTACCTGTTCGGCGGCGCGGTGTCCGGCTCCACCCGGGAGTACCTGCAGTACATCTTCCCGGGCGTCCTGGTGATGACGATGGTCCTCGCCGGGATGGTGTCGGTCGGCGTCGCCATCAACGTGGACGTCAAGAAGGGCGTGTTCGACCGGTTCCGGAGCCTGCCGATCGGACGGTCCGCGCCGCTGGTCGGGCTCGTCGTCAGCGACGGCCCCCGGTACGTCGTCACCGGCACCGTCCTGTTCGCGACCGGCTACCTGATGGGGTTCCGGGTCGAGACGAACGCCGCGGCGGCGCTCGCGGCGGCGGGGCTCAGTGCGGCGCTCGGGTTCGCGCTGAGCTGGGTGAACGTGCTGGTCGGGGTGCTGATCAAGGAGGAGACCGTCGTGCAGACGGTGGCGTTCCTCGGCATCTTCCCGCTGACGTTCGGGACGAGCATGGCGGTGCCGACCGAGACGCTGCCGGGCTGGCTGCAGGCGTGGGTGGAGGTCAACCCGGTCGACAACGCGGTCGACGCCTGCCGCGGACTGCTCGTCGGCGGCCCGGTCGCGGGCGCGGCGACCGCGACGCTGCTGTGGGCGGCGGGCTTCCTCGCGGTGTTCGCGCCGCTGGCCGTGTACGCCTACCGGCGGCGGAGCTGATCCTCCAGGAGGGCGAGCGCGCCGGGGAGGTCGAGCGCCGCGCCGCGCGCGCGGGCGTCCTCGAAGGCGCGCTCGCCCAGCGCGTCCCGCAGGCCGCGGGCGACGTGCGCGACATCGGGGTCGGCCTCGTCCGCGCCGCCGCGGAGGACGGACGCGGCGCCGAGCGCGGCCGCGGCGTCCGCGGGGCGGTCGGCGGCGCGCAGCCGGGCGACGCCGACCCCGGCGGACGCGGCGACGGGCATGTCGGGGCCCGCGACGGCCCCGGCGAGCGCGGCCCGCAGGTGGCGGCGGGCCGCGGCGCGTTCGCCGGCGCCGATCGCGAGGTGCGCGCGCGCCGTCGCCAGCAGGGACGGGTACTGCGGCCCTGAGGGCGCGCGTTCCAGTTCCCGTTCCGCGGCGGCGTAGTGCCGCTCCGCCTCGGCGGGGTCGCCGCCGTGCCGGGCCAGGTCGCCGAGCGCGAGCCGCGCGCCGACCAGGTGCCGGGCGGGCGTCGCGGCCTCCGGCGCGAGCAGGGCGGCCAGTTCGCGGCGCGCCCGGCCGGCGTCGCCCGACCGGGCGAGCACGACCGCCAGCATCACCCGCTGCCGCGCCGCCTCGCGCTCCTGCCCGAGCTCGCGCAGCAGCCCGATCGACTCCTCCAGCGCCGCGACGGCCGCGTCGTGGTCGCCGCCGCTCAGCTCCGTCGACGACGCGAACAGCAGCGCCATCGCGAGGCCGGCCCGCTCGCCGCTCTCCCGGTACGCGGCGACGGCGGCGGCCAGGTCGCGGTGCGCGGCGGCCAGGTCGCCCGCGTTCCCGTCGAGCATCGCGGCCATGACGTGGAGCGTCCCGCGCGTCCAGGCGTCCCGGCCGGGCAGCAGGCGGTCGACGGCGGCGCGGCCGCCCGCCGCGTCGTCGCGCAGCAGCGCGACGCCCGGCTCGACCAGCACCGCGAGCGGGCGCGCGTCCGGCCCCGGCGCCCGCGCCTCGATCAGCGGGTCGTCGCGCGCGGCGCCGCCCGCCAGCACGACGTTCAGCACGTACCCGCCGAGCGCCGCCGCCTCGGCGCCGTCCGGGACGGGCGTGCGGCGCGGGGTCTCCAGCGCGCCCTTGAGCCGCCGCGCGGCCTCGGCGTGGTCGCCCTGGATCGTCCAGAACACCGCGAGCGCCGCCGCCAGCCGGACGGCCGAGCCCGCGTCGCCGCGCTCCTCCGCGAACCGGAGGGCGGCGTGGACGTCGTCCTGCGCCTCGGTCAGCCGGGGGAGCCACGCGACCTGCCCGGCCCCGAGCAGGTGGGGCGCGGCCCGCTCGGCCGCCTCGACGACGTACGCGAGGTGCGCCGCCCGGACGGCGGCGGACTCGCCGCGCTCGGCCAGCCGCTCCCGCGCGTACTCGCGGATCGTCTCCAGCATCCGGAACCGCGGCTCGCCGCCGTCCACCGGCTGGAGCAGCGACCGGTCGGCGAGCGCGTCCAGGTCCTCCAGCGTCCCGCCGCCGACCCGCGCGGCCGCGTCCGGGACGATCACGCCGGGGAACACCGCGAGCCGTTCGGCGAGCGCCCGCTCCCGCTCGTCCAGCAGGTCCCAGCTCCAGGCGACGACGGCGCGCAGCGTGCGGTGCCGGGGGACGGCGCGGCCCCCGGTGAGCAGCCGGAACCGCTCGCCGAGCCGGTGCACGAGCTGCTCGGGCGTCATCGCGCGCAGCCGCGCCGCGGCCAGCTCGATCGCGAGCGGCAGCCCGTCCAGCCGCCGGCAGATCTCCGCGACGGCCGCCGCGCTCTCCGCCGCGTCGAACCCGGGGCGGACGGCCGCCGCGCGCTCCGCGAACAGCCGCGCCGCGTCGGGCCCGTCCAGCGGCGGCACCGGGCACAGCGCCTCGCCGTCGATGCCGAGCCGCTCCCGGCCCGTCGCCAGCACCCGCAGTTCCGGGCACGCGCCGAGCAGCCCGCCCGCCAGGTCGGCCGCCGCGTCCAGCACGTGCTCGCAGTTGTCGAGGACGAGCAGCGCCGCCGCGCCCGCGAGCGCCTCGGCGACCCGCTCCGGCCCCCGCACCCCGAGCGCGGCCGCGACCGCCCCGGGGACCTCGCCGCCCGCGGCGACCGCCGCCAGCTCCACGACCCACACCCCGCCCGGGAACCGCTCCGCGACGCGCTCCGCGAC
>NZ_QHJN01000251.1:0-8034 GCF_003947565.1 Actinomadura sp. WAC 06369
AACCCCCGGAGCAGCATCCCCACCACGCGCCCCCGCACTCCCGAGAACCGAGTTGGCGCCACCCTCGGGCATCGCGTATGCTCTCGGACGTCGCCAAGAGCCGGGAACACCGGCCAAGACACACCGCCCGAGCCACTAGGCTCAGGCAAGCAAGGTCCTGTGGAGCAGTTAGGAGTGCTCGCCACCCTGTCAAGGTGGAGGCCGCGGGTTCAAATCCCGTCAGGACCGCCAGACGTGCGAAAGCACGTCATGGGCAGGTAGCTCAGTCGGTACGAGCGTCCGCCTGAAAAGCGGAAGGTCGGCGGTTCGACCCCGCCCCTGCCCACCTCCAAGACCAGCAACTACGCCCCGGAGCCACATGGCCCGGGGCGTTATTTTTGACGGCAACGTACGTCTCGTGAGAGCGGACGGTCGGCCATCGATATGAGTTCAGGGTTATATTGATGAGGTGCCCTGGGACGTGATCCTCCTCGAACCGGTCGAGAGCTGGTTCCTCGAGCTGTGCGAGTCCGAGACGGACACCGCCGCCTTGATCGAGCAAGCCATCGACAGGTTGGCCTAGGTCGGGCCGACGCTGGGACGGCCGCTCGTCGACACTCTGGAACACAGTGAGCTGCGGAACCTCAAGGAGCTGCGGCCCGGCAGCCGTGGGCGATCCGAGATCCGCATGCTGTTCGTATTCGACCCCGACCGCGCCGCGATCTTCCTCGTGGCCGGAGACAAGGCCGGTCAATGGGCCCGGTGGTACGACGAAGCCATCCCACTGGCCGAAGCCCGCTACACCGAGTACCGGGCCGCGAAGGACAAGGAGGCCGGACGATGAGCACCGGACGCCGCTGGCAGGACATCAAGGCCGAAGCGCACCGCCGCAACCCCGATCTGGCCGACCCCGAACGCCAGGCTCGGGCAAGCGCCGAACTTGACGCCTACGTCGCCGGCCACCACCTCAAGGAACTCCGAAAGGCCATCGGCAAGACTCAAGTGGAGGTTGCCCAGATCCTCGGTGTCTCCCAGTCCCGCGTCTCCCAGATCGAGAACGGCGACCTTGAAGCCATGGAGCTGGAGACCCTCCGCGCCTACGCCACTGCTCTCGGCGGGCACGTGGACATCACCGTCAGCGTCGGTCCCCACTCCATCAAGGTCGCTTGACACCTTCGGCCGAATGACGGCACCCGTGACGGCAACGTCGACACGCGATGACCATCACGGCCGCCCGTTGCACACCGTCCGACGCCGACATCTGTCAGGGCAGCAGCGCTCCTTCCACTTCTGAAAAGGAAGGTCGGCGGTTCGACCCCACCCCTGCCCACCTTCACTCTCTGACCAGCGGGAACACCGTGATCACCGTCGGTGTACACCGCTTGAACAGAGGAAAACTCTTTCCCCGGGCAAGCACCGCAATCGCAACGTGCTCGGCCGCTGAAGCCTCACAGTCTCCGTTCCGTCCGGCGGCGATCTGCGGCCCCTGCGGACCCCGGCCGTCACCGACTTGGACGATGGCGAAGAGATGGCATAGCGCACGGTGACTTTTGCGGATGCTGAGGGGCTACCAGCCCTGTCCCTCCGGCAGGTCCCTCAGGCCAGGGGTGGACAGGTGCAGCACCTCGTAGCGCTCGGTCGCCTCCTCGTCCGGAGCGGAGGAGTCGGCCCACATCACGAACCGCAGCAGCTGCCAATGGTGAGGGTCGACGGCCAGCGCAGCGGTGTGCACGCCCTCATGGCCGCAAAGCCGTTGCAGCTGTTCGACCTCCCGCTCGATCAGCGCGGACAGCCCCAGTCCAGTGCCGTCTAGGTCCGTGTCGGAGGGTATCGAGGTGAGACGACGGGAGGCCGTCTTGGGAGGTGCCGTGCGAGCGGGGCCGGCATGGCAGGCAATGCCGGCCCAATGCCGGGCGACAGGACGGCCGAAGTCACGGACGATGTTCTGGAATCCTCCGCCACCGACGAGGAAGTGGGCCATCGCGCCGGTGTCGTTCCACAAGTAGAAGGGGGCGTACTGGTTGATGGGCGAGCCGTCGATGCCGCGTTCGCGGATGACATACGCCTTCAGGCCCAATCCGGCCCGGTCGTCGAGGACGTGGCCGCCCTCGGCTACCCGCCTGCGGATGATCTTCATATCGTAGTCGGCGGGCAAGGTGATCTCGTATTGCTTGGCATACATGGGCGAATCTGCCTTCCTTCTTGGGTGATCAGTGGGCAAGCAGGCCAGTGAGGTATTCGGCCTCGGTGACATGGGTGTCGCGTTCGGCTTCGGTGCCGTCCTCGGCGACTACTTGGATCGCCAGATGCGTCATGAAGGTGGTAGGAGAGGCTCCGTGCCAGTGCCACTCGCCCGGCTCGATGCGCACACTGTCGCCGGCGCGGATGGTGTGCACGTCTCCGCCCCGGCACTGGACGAGCCCTGTCCCCTCGGTGACGTGAAGGACCTGGCCAAAGGGGTGGCGATGCCATGCGGTACGGGCGCCCGGCGCGAAGTGAACGCTGTCAACCCGGAAGCGTGACGATCCCTCGGGTGCGGCGATCTCGTCGACCCATGCCGCGCCGGAAACCCACTCGGGTGGTGCGACGGTGGTGGGCTGCGGTGTACGGGAGATACGCATCGAAGGCAGGCCCCTTCTACTCGTGGGCGGTGGGGACATGCGCGGCCAGGAGGCCCAGCACCCCGGTGATCGCCTGGTCGAATGGCTGTACCGAGCCGGCGGCGCGGGCCAGGACGTAGCCGCCCTGCAGAGTCGCGACGACAGTCGCGGCGGTCGCCTGCGGGTCCAGCGCGGCATCCAGTTCGCCGCGCTCGCGCCCCTCGGCCATCAACTCAGCAAGGCGTGCCCGCAGCCAGGCGAAGGTTTCGTCGACGGGGGCCCGCAGCGCAGGGTCGGCCATGACATCCGGGTCCTGGGTGAGGCGCCCCATCGGGCAGCCCTTGAGGACGTCTCGCTCCCGGTGCAGGTATGCGGCGATGCGGTCCACCGCGGTCCCCGGCGCGGAGAACTGCGCCTCGGCTTTGGCGCGCATCTCCCCGGCGGTGCGCTGGATCGCGGCGAGCGCCAGATCCGGCTTTCCGGCGAAGTGGTGGTACATGCTGCCTTGCCCGGCACCAGCCCGCTGCTGGATCGCCTTGGGGCTGGTGCCGGTGTAACCCCGTTCCCACAGCAGTTCGCGAGTGCTCTCGATGAGACGTTCTACAGTGCTCATGCAAGCAGTGTACATACTAATAGGTACAGAGCTATCAGGTTTCTGCCATTGCAGCCGCGGCCTCACTAACGGGTCCTTTATGCGAGCAGGATCAAGAGCGGGCTGCCGGAGCCCCGCCATGATCCCCAGGACCTCGTCCGAAACGATCACCGGCCCGCGCCCCGGTCGGCCCGCCCGGGTGGCGTTGTCCTGGGCTTCGGCGGCCATCTCCTCGTCGCCGCGCACGTAGTGGTAGGTGGCTTTGGCCGCGCCGCCCAGGACTCTCCCGGCGGGTGGTCGGCTGGGCCATCGATGCGCGGCAACGCAACGCGAGGGGAGCGACCGTGGATACACGGGAGGCGGCTGAGCGGTGGGCGCACGCGTGGGCCGAGTGCTGGCCCGCTCAGGAGGTTGAGGGGATCGTCGCCCGCACCGGGGCCGTGACGGGCTGCGCGACTACGTACGGGAGTGCTTCGACGAGGAAACCCGCCCGGCGGAGGTCTGGTTCGGCGAACCGCAGGTTGACGGTTCTCTGGCGGCCGTGGAGTACTGGGCAGTGACCTACCCGAATGACAAGCCGCTCACCATCTCCGGCTGCACGCTGCTGCGCTTCGACAGCGACGGCCTTGTGGCCGAGGCCCGCGACTACTCGCATGTCAAGGAGGGGCGCTTCCTGCCACCCGCCGGGCTGTTCCGCGGAAATGGTTGAACGGACGTTTCCCAAGTGCCCCGCGCACCCGGTTACGTCGATGGTTGGTGCGGCGGGTTTTCGTTAATCAGCACAGCGCGGTTGTGTCACCGGCTTCCGAAGTGCTGCCTGTTTCTCATCGTCGCCTGCTGGACCTGCTGATGGACGTCGCCGCCTGCACAGGCGGCGGGGTCAGCGGAGGTAGTGGTGGGATTTGTCTAGGAGGCCGCGGGATTTCAGTTCGGCTCGGAGGGGGATGGAGTCGTCCCAGACGCCGGAGGCGAGGGTGAAGCCGAAGTGGCTCGCGGCTTCGTCGGCGTCGCCGAGGAGCTGGCGGCGGAGGGGCGTGAGGCTCCGCCACCAGGGGGTGTGGCGGTTGATCGTGACGTCGTCGCGGGAGCGGATCCAGCGGTAGGTGTAGCAGAGGAAGACCATCTTGCGGGTGATGGTCGAGAGGTTCGGGGAGCGGGAGTGCCAGAGGCGGCGGTCGAAGAGGAAGGCGTCGCCGGGGCGGGCGGAGATCTCCACGGTGCCCGGGGGGCGGGGGTGGCGGCCGTCCGGGCCGGGCTCGGTGCGGTCGAGGGTGTTGCGGTGCTGGCTGCCCGGTAGGACGAGCGTGCCGCCGCGGCCCGGTTCGGAGAGGTCGCTGAGGACGTAGGCGACCTTGATGGAGAGCATCGGGCGCGGCTCCATGTCGAGGTCGGCGTTCTGGCGGTAGCCGTCCTGGTGCCAGCGCCAGGCGGGGTCGTCCTCGGGGACGGGCGGGTTGACGTCGATGTGGCTGTGGTGGACGTAGATGTTCCAGCCGAGGTGGCCCCAGAGGTGCGGGAAGGTCGCGGGGAGGTCGAGGAGTTCGGTGAACGCCTCGTCGCGGAAGACGGCGCCGAGGGTGTGCATCGCGCCGTGGGGGCCGAGGCGGCCGGCGCGCTCCTCGGCGGCGTGGACGCGGTCGACGGCCTGTTCGACGGACGCGCGGAGGGGTTCGTCGAGGGCGCCGCGGACGAGGAGGTAGCCCTGCTCGGCAAAGGTGCGGCGGTCGGCGTCGGTGATGCGCGCGTAGCGGGACGGCATCGGGTGCTCCTTCGCGGTGGGGGGACCGGTCGAACACTGAAGCGGGCGGCGGCGAAGAACCGGTGAAGAACCTTTGGAGGAGTGATCATGATTCGGAGATCTCCCGTGCGCGGCTCCCGCGTTCTCGTGGCCGAGGACGATCCGACGCAGGCGCGGCTCGTCCGGGCGTATCTGGAGCGGGACGGGCACAGCGTGGTCGTGGTCGGGGACGGGCGGGAGGCGCTGGAGCAGACGCGGGCGCGGCACCCGGACCTGCTGGTGCTGGACGTGGTGATGCCCGGGGTGGACGGCCTGGACGTGTGCCGGGTCCTGCGCGCGGAGTCGCGGGTGCCGATCATGCTGCTGACCGGCCGTTCGCGGGAGGACGACCTGCTGCTCGGCCTCGATCTCGGCGCGGACGACTACGTCACCAAGCCGTACAGTCCGCGGGTGCTGACGGCGCGGGTGCGGGCGCTGCTGCGCCGGGCGGGCGCGTCCGGGCCGGCGGACGGACGGGACGTGCTGCGGGTCGGGGACCTGGAGATCGACCCGGGCCGGTTCGAGGTGCGGGTGGCCGGGCGCCGGGTGGAGCTGACCGCGAAGGAGTTCGGGATCGTGCAGGCGCTGGCCGCCGAGCCGTCCCGGGTGTTCACCCGCGCGCAGATCCTGACGCTGGCCTTCGGGTTCGACCACCATGTGCTGGAGCGGACCGTGGACGCGCACGTGGGGAACCTGCGGCGGAAGATCGAGCCCGATCCGGGCAATCCGGTGTATGTGCAGACGGTGTACGGGCGCGGGTACAGGATCGGTCACGGCGGGGCGCGGTAGGCGCAGGCCGCCGCCCGGCAGCCTCCTCGGGACGGGGCCGGTGTTCGCCGTCCAGCTCCCGGTGGGCCACGACCGCGGCGATGGCCAGAGGGGACAGGCGGGCGGCGCTCCCCGCGCTCCGGCGGCGATGCCATTGCGGTTGAAGATTCAACTTGTTACCGTGCATGCATGTCGTTGAAGATTCAACCAGGACGGAGGCTGCGATGAGTGTCGCCCTTGTGCGGAATCCGGGGGACGGTCCGCGGTTCGAGTACTACGACTTCGGCATCGAGCAGGTCATCTCGACCGACGAGACGGACGGGGTGCTCACGGCCACGCGCTTCGTGATGCGGCCCTCGGGCGCGCCGCCGCTGCACGCGCACAGCCGCGAGGACGAGGCGTGGGTCGTCCTCTCCGGCGAGGTCCGCTTCTGGGTCGGCGGGACGACGCTGGACGAGTGCGACGTGCACGTCGCCGAACCCGGGGCGCTCGTCTTCAGCCCCCGGCTCGTGCCGCACACGCTCCAGCCGGTCACCTCGACCGCGGAGATCCTCCAGCTCAACAGCCCCGGGGCCATCGAGGGCTACTTCAAGGGGATCGGGCCCGCGGGCGAGCGCGCCGACGCCGACAACCTCGACTTCCTCGAGAGCTACGGGGTGCGGGTCTTCGCGGCTCCGCCGCCCGCCTGACCGGCGTCGCGTACGCTTGACCGGTGTTCTCCCCCCAGGGCCCGTCGCTGCGCGAGCTGGCGGTGCAGGCGCTGTCGTCCGTCGAGCGCGGCTACGACCTGCTCGCCCCGAAGTTCGATCGGACGCCGTTCCGCACCCCCGACCGGGTCCTCGACGCGACCGCCGAGGCGCTGCGCCCGCTCGGCCCGTTCGGCGACGGACTGGACGTGTGCTGCGGCACCGGCGCGGGCGTCCGGGCCCTCGCCCCGGTCTGCCGGGGAGGGATCACGGGCGTCGACTTCAGCGCCGGCATGCTCGCGGAGGCGCGGCGGGCCCACCCGGACGCCGCATGGGTGCGGGCGGACGTCCGGTCCCTCCCCTTCGCCGGCGCCTTCGACCTCGCGGTGACCTTCGGGGCGCTCGGGCACCTGCTGCCCGCCGAACGCCCCGGACTCTTCGCCGGAGTGCACCGCGCGCTGCGCCCCGGCGGGCTCTTCGCGTTCCCGATCGGGGCCCCGCCGCCGCCGACGTCCCCGCTGTACTGGGCGCTGCTCGGCTTCGACGCCGCGATGCGGATCCGCAACGCCGTCTGGCGCCCCCCGTTCGTCATGTACTACCGCACGTGCCCGCTGGGCGCCGTCCGCGACGACCTGGCGGCCGCCGGCTTCACCGTGACGACCGTCCCGCTGGAGTCCCTCGGACGCCGCGATGACGGCGGCCCCCGCGCCCGCCTCGTCCTCGCCCGCCGCCCGGCCGCCTGACCTCGGCGTTTTCCCCGTCCCGGTGGGCAGGAAGACCGGCATGAAGGTCGTGATCATCGGGGGGACGGGCCTGATCGGCTCGAAGGTCGTGGCGAGGCTCGCCGAGGACGGGCACGAGGCGGTGGCGGCGTCGCCGGGCACCGGCGTCGACGCCCTCACCGGCGAGGGCCTCGCCGAGGTCCTGGACGGCGCGTCCGCCGTGGTGGACGTGTCGAACTCCCCGTCCTTCGAGGACGCCGCGGTGCTGCGCTTCTTCGAGACGTCCACCGGCAACCTGCTCGCCGAGGGGCGCAGGGCGGGCGTCCGGCACCACGTCGCGCTGTCGGTGGTGGGCGCCGGGCGGCGGCCCGACGTGGGCTACTTCCGGGCGAAGCTCGCGCAGGAGAAGCTGATCGAGGAGTCGGGGGTCCCCTACTCGATCGTCCACGCCACGCAGTTCTTCGAGTTCGCGCCCCGGATCGCCGACGAGGCCGCCGACGGCGACGCCGTCCGGATCGCCCCGGTCCTGTTCCGTCCGATCGCGGGGGACGAGGTCGCCGCGGCGGTCGCCCGGACGGCGTCCGGCGCCCCGCTGAACGGCACCGTCGAGATCGCCGGCCCGACGCAGTACCGGATGGACGACTTCTTCCGCACGGCCCTCGCGGCCTGGAACGACCCGCGCGAAGTCGTCACCGACCCGCACGCGCACTACTTCGGCGCGGAGATGCACGAGGGCGACCTCGTCCCCGGCAACGGCGCCGCCCTCGGCGAAACCGACTACCCCGACTGGCTCCGAACCACCCACCGCTGATTCCGGTCGCGCTGAGGCGGCCGATGTGGTCGTCGGCGCGTTCGATGGGCTCTTCGGCTCTGCTGTGCGGGGGCGGTGGGGGGTTTCTTTGCCGGGCGG
>NZ_QHJN01000252.1:0-7938 GCF_003947565.1 Actinomadura sp. WAC 06369
ACCTGGACGATCGCGTCCTGACCGCCCGCCCGCCCGTCCGCGCGCGGGCGGTCAGCCGCGGCGCATCAGGCGGCCGACGGCGGCCATCAGCTCGGTCGACATCGCGTCGCCCTTGCCCTCCTCGGCGCCCTCGGCGACGCAGTGCCGGACGTGGCCGTCGAGGAGCCCGAGCGCGACCTTGTCGAGGGCGGCCTGCACGGCGCTGATCTGGGTGAGGATGTCGATGCAGTAGCGGTCGTCCTCGACCATGCGCTCGATGCCGCGCACCTGGCCCTCGATCCGGCGGAGCCGGGTCTGCAGCTGGTCCTTGGTGGCGGTGTAGCCGCGCGTGGGGGCCTCGCTGGTCGCCATCTCGGTCCTCACAATCGGTTGGGCCTCGCACCTCGGGGAAGCAACACCCCCCGCAGGGGTATGTTATGCGCTAGTTCGGGGGGATGTTCCAGGCCGAGACGACCGGACGGCCGTGCTCGGTGCCGAGCTCCGACAGCGTTCCGGTCTGGAGCGCGAACAGGCGTCCCAGTGCCGGCTCCAGGCCGAGCCACCGCGCGGTCAGGACGCGGAGGAAGTGCCCGTGCGCGACGAGCGCGACGTCCCCCTCGTCCAGAAGCGGGCGTACCCGCGCCAGAACCGCGTCTGCGCGCGCGCCCACCTGCTCGACGGACTCACCGGGGTGGTCGGCGTCGCCCGGGACTACCCCGTCCTCCCACAAGTACCAGCCGGGCCGGTCCTCCCGGATGCGGGCGGAGGTGATCCCCTCGTAGCCGCCGTAGTCCCACTCCCACAGGTCGGCGTCGACGCCGCCGGCCGGGCCGTCCACCGGCAGCCCCGCCAGCTCGGCGGTGCGGCGGGCCCGCTCCGCCGGGCTGACCAGCGTGCGGACGATCGCGCGGCGGGCGAGCGGCGCGCGCAGCGCGCGGGCCTGCTCCTCGCCCCGCGCCGTCAGCGGGAGGTCGGTGCGCCCCGTGTGCCGGCGGGCGCGGCTCCATTCGGTCTCGCCGTGCCGCACGATGATCAGCTGTCCCATGCGCCCCACTCTAGGCGCGGGCCCCCGCTAGTCGAGGACGGACGACGGCGGGATCCACGGCAGCCCGTGGGCCTCGCCGACGTGGTCGTAGACGATCTCGCCCGCGTGCGTGCTGAGGCCGCGCGCCAGCGCCGCGTCGGCGCGCAGCGCGCCGCGCCAGCCGCGCTCGGCGATCGCGACGGCGTACGGGAGCGTCACGCCGGTGAGGGCGTAGGTCGAGGTGTTGGGCACCGACCCCGGCATGTTCGCCACGCAGTAGAACGTCGAGTCGTGCACCCGGTAGGCCGGGGCGTCGTGGGTGGTGGGGCGCGAGTCGGCGAAGCAGCCGCCCTGGTCGATCGCGATGTCGACGAGCGCCGACCCCGTCTTCATCCCGGCGACGAGCTCGTTCGAGACCAGCGTCGGCGCCTTCGCGCCGGGGATCAGCACCGCGCCGATCACCAGGTCGGCGGCGCGGGCCTGCTGCTCGACGGCGAGGGCGTTCGACACCAGGGTCCGCACCCGGCCCCGGTAGACCGCGTCGATGCGGCGGAGCCGGTCCACGTCGACGTCGAGGACGGTGACGTCCGCGCCCATGCCCGCGGCGATCTGCGCGGCGTTCAGCCCGGACACCCCGCCGCCGATCACCACGACCTTCGCGGGCGCCGTGCCGGGCACGCCGCCCGGCAGCACGCCCCGCCCGCCGTTGGACGCCATCAGGTGGTAGGCGCCGACCTGCGGGGCGAGCCGCCCCGCGACCTCCGACATCGGGGCGAGCAGCGGCAGCGAGCGGTCCGGGAGCTGGACGGTCTCGTAGGCGATCGCGGTGACGCCCGCGGACAGCAGGGCGTCGGTGCACTCGCGGGACGCGGCCAGGTGCAGGTACGCGAACAGGACCTGGCCCTCGCGCATCCGGTGGAACTCGGGCGCGATCGGCTCCTTGACCTTGAGGACGAGGTCGCCCTCGGCCCAGACCTCGTCGGCCGAGTCGAGGATCTTGGCCCCCGCGGCGGTGTAGTCCTCGTCGGGGATCGCCGAGCCGAGGCCCGCGCCGCGTTCGACGAACACCTCGTGGCCGTGGCGAGTGAGCTCGTGGACCCCCGCCGGAGTGATGGCCACGCGGTACTCGTGGCTCTTGATCTCGCGGGGTACGCCGATCTTCACGGAAGGCTCCTTGTGGGGGCTGACGTCCGTACGTTTCAAGCGTCATGCCCGCGGTCCGCGCCCGCCACGCGCAGCGTGGCAGCACATCGGCGCGTTCGGTGACACGGTGTAAACCGGGACGTGCGGGACCGGCGGCCCCCGTTCGGCCGCCTGCCCGGTCGCCCGCTCGGCCGTCCGGTCAGGGGCCCGTCCGGTCGCCCGGGCGGCGCACCGGCGGGAGCCACTCGTCGGCGATCGCGACCGTCAGCTGCTCCAGCAGCGGCCCGGCCCGGCGGACGCGGCGCTCGGTGTCGGGTTCGAGGTCCTCGAGCGTGTAGACGGCCTGGATGCGGGCCTTGCGGAGCTGCTCGCCGGTGAGGCCGCGCCGCCCGGCGACCGCGACGACCGGGACGCCCGCCCGCGCCGCCGCCCGCGCGACGCCGACCGGCGCCCCGCCGCGCAGCGAGCGGGTGTCGAGCACCCCTTCCCCGGTGACGACCAGATGTGCGGCGCGGGCCCGCTCCGCGAAGCCGAAGACGTCGAGCAGCACGCCGGGACCGGGCGCGATCGTCGCGCCGAGGAAGGCCAGCGCGGCGAACCCGACGCCGCCTCCGGCCCCGGCGCCCGGCAGGTCGCGGACCGTCCGGCGGGTCGCCGCCTCGGCGAGGTCGGCCCAGCGGCGCAGGCCCGCGTCCAGCGCCAGGACCTCCTCGCGGCCCGCGCCGCCGCGCGTCCCGTGCACGGCCGCCGTGCCGCCGCGGCCCAGCAGCGGGCCCGCCGGGCCGCAGGCCGCGACCACCTCGACGCCCGACAGGTCGGGCAGGCCGCGCAGGTCGAGGGCGTGCAGCGAGCGCAGCGCGGCGCCGCCGGGCGGCAGCTCCCGGCCGGCGGAGTCGAGCAGCCGCCCGCCGAGCCCGCGCACCAGCCCGGCGCCGCCGTCGGCGCACGCGGCGGAGCCGAGCCCCAGCACGATGCGGCGGGCGCCGCGCCGCAGCGCGTGCCCGATCAGCTGGCCCGTCCCGACGCTGGTCGCCGCGAGCGGGCGGGGCCGCCCGCCGGGGAGCCGCCGCACGCCGGACGCCTCGGCCAGCTCGACCACCGCGACGCCCCCGGCGAGCGCGAGGGACGCGGCGACGGGCCGTCCGACCGGGCCGCACACCTCCGCCTCGATCCGCCGCCAGCCCGCCGCGACGGCGGCGTCGACGGTGCCGTCGCCGCCGTCGGCCACCGGGAGCTGCACGACCGGGACGTCCGGCCGCGTCCGGCGCAGCCCGGCGGCCAGGTGCCGCGCCGCCTCCGCCGCCGTGAGGGCGCCGCGGAACCGGTCGGGCGCCAGCAGGACGTGACCGCGCGGGAACGGTTCGGAGGGTGAGTCCGCGGACACAGGCAGCCACACTTTCACGCCGGGAGGTAAGGTCCTTACCTTCTGCTTACGCGATGTCGGCATCATTTGACACCCGGAACGCGCCGCGAGACTTTCAAACGCGCAGAGAGGTACGGCCTTCCGGCGTCAGCGGACGCCCAGCCAGGTCTCTATGGGGTGGATTGCGAAGAACAGCAGGAACAGGACCACCACGGGCCACAGCCACACCGACACCTCGCGCGCCTTGCCCTTGGCGACCTTGATGACCGCGTAGGCGACCATGCCGCCGCCGATCCCGATGGTGATCGAGAACGTGAACGGCATCAGCACGATCGTCAGGAACGCGGGGATGACGAGTTCGAGGTCGTCCCAGTCGATCTTGGCGACCTGCATCATCATCAGCGCGCCGACGACCACCAGCGCGGGCGCCGCGGCCTGCGCGGGCACCACCGCGGCGAGCGGGGTCAGGAACAGCGTGACGGCGAACAGCCCGCCGGTCGCGATGTTGGCCAGGCCCGTCCGGGCGCCCTCGCCGACTCCCGCGGCCGACTCCACGAACACCGTGTTGGCCGACGAGCTGGTCACGCCGCCGAACGCGGCGGACACGCCGTCCACCGACAGGATGCGGCCGAGCCGCGGGACGTCGCCGCGCTCCGACACCAGCCCGGCCTCGTCGCTGACGCCGAGGATCGTCCCCATCGCGTCGAAGAAGCCCGACAGCACCAGCGTGAACAGGACGACCAGCGCGGTGATCACCCCGGCCTCGGCGAATCCGCCGAACACGTCGACCTGCCCGAACAGCGAGAAGTCCGGCACGGCGAACAGCTCGTCCGGCATGGTCGGGGTGACGACGCCCCAGCCGCCCTCGGCGATCGTCGCGTTCGCCTCGATGACCACCGCGACGACCGTCCCGAGCACGATGCTGATCAGGAGGCCGCCGGGCACCCGCCGGACGTACAGGACGATCATCAGCAGCAGCGTCAGGCCGAACACCACGGTCGGCCACGTCTCCAGCCGCCCGCCGGTGCCGAGCGCCAGCGGCGGGCTCGTCTCGCTGGAGCTGATGAAGTGCGAGTCGTACAGGCCCACCAGCGCGATGAACGCGCCGATGCCGACCGCGATCGCGTGCTTGAGCGCCAGCGGGATCGCGTTCATGATCCGCTCGCGGATCCCGGTGAGCGCGAGGATCACGATGATCACGCCCTCGATGACCACCAGGCCCATCGCCTGCTCCCAGGTCATCACCGGCGCCGCCTGGAACGCGACGACCGCGTTGATGCCGAGGCCGGCCGCCAGCGCGAGCGGCGCGTTGCCGACCAGGCCCATCAGCACGGTCGTGACCGCCGCCGACAGCGCGGTCATCGTGGTGAGCTGCGGGATCGACAGCGTCGCCCCGGTGACGTCCTTCGCCCCGCCGAGGATGATCGGGTTCAGCAGGATGATGTAGGCCATCGCGAAGAACGTGGTGACGCCGCCGCGCAGCTCGCGGGCGACGCTCGTCCCGCGCCCGGTGAGGTCGAAGAACCGATCCAGCGGCCCGCGCCCGCCCGTGGGCGGTGAATCGTCGGCCTTTGCGGCAGGAGAATCGGACATGGCGCGGGCTCAGCCTCCAGCGGCGTCATCTCGAAAAGGGCGAGCACAGGGTAGCCGCCCCGGCCCGCGGGCCGGGCGGCGGCACCACCGGAGCGGAGGCCGCCGCGCCGTGAAGTTCCGGCGGCGCGGAACGGGACTGCGCTGCGTGACGGCTTTGCTGCGCTATAGCCTGCCCTGGTGCGAATGCCAGAGTCGATGGGCACGGTGAACCCCGACACCTACGCGCTGCTGCTGGCGGAGGTATCCGAGCGGACCCGCTGCTCCTTCCGGGACCGGATGCTCGGCCCCCTCGAGGAGTACGACAGCGCCCGGCGCGCCGAACTGCTGCACACCCTCGAGGTGTTCCTCGCCTGCTCCGGCTCCTGGAGCCGGACGGCGACGCGGTTGCACGTCCATGTGAACACGCTTCGGTACCGAATCCGGCGAATCGAGGACCTGACCGGCCGGGACCTCGGCACACTGGAAGATCGAGTCGACTTCTTCCTCGCCCTGCGCGCGACGCAGCCGGCGAGAACCCTGTAGGCGGTGGTCACACGATGGATCGCGAGACACTCGGGCAGCGCATCCGCGCCCTGCGGATCAGGCAGGGCGTCAGCCAGGCGCAGCTCGCCTTCCCCGAACTGTCCGACAGCTACATCTCGCTGATCGAGAGCGACAAGCGGGTGCCCGCGCCGAGCGTGGTCGAGCTGCTCGCCGCGAAGCTGAACTGCTCGGCGACGTACCTGGTCAGCGGGGTCAGCGAGGACGTCGTGGACGAGCTGCGCGTCACCCTCGACTACGCCGAGATCGCGCTGCGCAACGGCGCCGCGGAGGAGGCCCGCGCCCGGTACGCCGAGGTGCTGGCCAACGCCGACGCCGTCGCGCTGCCGGAGATGCTGCACCAGGCCCGCTGGGGCCACGCGCTGGCGCTGGAGGCCGCCGGCGAGCTGGAGGACGCGATCGCCGGGCTCGTCGCGCTCGCCGAGGAGGTCTCCGCCGAGGACGACCTCGACCACTGGGCCCGCGTGCACGTCGCGCTGAGCCGCTGCCTGCGCGAGCGCGGCGACGCCGGCGCCGGCGTGCAGGCCGCCGAGGGCGCGCTGCGGCACCTCATCGCGACCGGCGCCGACGCCACCGACGCCGCCGTGCACCTCGGCGCGGCGCTGCTCGCCGCGTTCGTCGAGCGCGGCGACCTCGTCCGGGCCCGGCAGCTCGCCGAGCAGCTCGTCGAGCGCGCCGAGCGGATCGGCAGCCCGCGCGCCCGGATGCTCGCCTACGGCGAGGCCGCCTACGTCGCCGAGATCCGCGGCGCCTACGAGGAGGGCGTGGAGCTCGCCGAGCGGGCGCTGATGCTGGCCGGGGACGGCGAGGACCCCCGCGACCTCGACCGGATCCGGGTCAGCTACGCGGGCCTGCTGCTGCGCGCCCGTCCGGACCAGGCGGCCCGCGCCCGCGACCTGCTGGTCCGGGTCCGCGGCGACGGCGGCGTCGGCGCCGCCGGGGAGATCGACGTCGCCTGGTGCCTGACCGAGCTGGCCCGCGCCGAGACCGTCCTCGGCCGTCCGGCGGAGGCGGTGCGGCTCGCCGAGGAGGCCCTGGACCTGCTCGGGGACGCCCCGCGCCGCGCGGCCGCCGGGGCGCTGACCGTCCTCGGGGAGGCGTGCCTGAAGCTCGGCCGGCGCGAGCGCGCGACCGAGGCGCTCACCCGCGCCGCCACCTGCCTGGAGCAGATGGAGGCGTCCCGGGAGGCGGCGCAGGCGTGGTTCGACCTCGCGGAGGTGCTCGCCGAGACCGGCCCGGCCGACGAGTCCCGGATGGCCGCGTACCGCCGCGCCCTGACCTGCGCCGGGGTGTAGCCGCGGGCGCGGTTTGAACCGTTCCGATCACCGGGGCGTCGGAGAGGAAGGTTTCCCCGGGTCGCTGGAGGTTCATCGTTGTTCGGTGTGGTTCGCCCGTGCAGGCACGTGCTGTGCGGGTCCCTGTTCAAGGACTGGACGGCGCACCTGTGCGGCCTCTGCCTGACGCTGCGCGCCCGGCACGGGCAGGCGGCGCGGCTCGTCACGAACTATGACGGGCTGCTCGTCTCCGTCCTCGTGGAGGCGCAGGCGCCGGAGGCGTCCCCGCGCCGGACGGCCGGTCCGTGCGCGCTGCGCGGCCTGCGCCGCGCCGAGGTCGTCGCCGCCCGCGCGGAGGGCGCCCGGCTCGCCGCGGCTACGTCGCTGCTGCTCGCGGCGGGCCGCACCCGCGACCACGTCGCCGACGGCGACGGCGCCTACGCGCGGCGGACCGTCGCGGCGGCGGCGGGCCGGCTGGCCGACCGGTGGGACGCCGCGGGCGGCCGCACCGGCGCGGGCATCGGCTTCGACGCGTCCGTCCTGCGGGACGCCGTCGCGCGGCAGCCGCTGCTGGAGGCCGAGTCCGGACTCGGGCTGCTCGACGTCACCGAGCCGACCGAGACCGCCGTCGCGGCCGTGTTCGCGCACACGGCCGTCCTCGCGGGGCGGGAGGGCAACGCCGAGTCCCTCGCGGAGG
Source organism: Actinomadura sp. WAC 06369 (assembly GCF_003947565.1). Taxonomy (NCBI): domain Bacteria; kingdom Bacillati; phylum Actinomycetota; class Actinomycetes; order Streptosporangiales; family Thermomonosporaceae; genus Actinomadura; species Actinomadura sp. WAC 06369. The sequence continues at coordinate 7,614 of NZ_QHJN01000252.1, forward strand.
CGGGCCGCTTCTTCGGCCGCCTCGCGCACCTGATCGACGCCGTCGAGGACGTCGGCGACGACCTCGCGTCCGGCGCGTACAACCCCCTCGTCGCCACCGGCACCGGCCCCGCCGAGGCGCGGCGCCTCGCCGACGACGCCCTGCACGGGCTGCGGCTGGCGCTCGCCGAGCTCGAACTGGAGCGGCCCGCCCTGGTGAACGCGCTGCTGAACCGCGAGGTCGGCCGCTCCGTCGACCGCGTCTTCGCCGCCTACCCGCCCGCGCCGGGCGGCCCGCCGCCGCACGGCGGCCCCTACCCGCCGCACCCGCCGCACCCGCCGCACCC
>NZ_QHJN01000027.1:0-65010 GCF_003947565.1 Actinomadura sp. WAC 06369
GGGCGTCGGGGCGCGCGGCCGCGGACCCCGAACCGCCCGGACGTCCCGGCGCGGCCGCGCGCCCCGACGCCCCCCGCCGCGCGGACGACGGGCAGGCCGAGGCGCTGCTCGCCGAGATGAACCGGCTCGCCGAGGACGACCCGCGCCGCGAGCGGCTGCGCGCCCGCCTCGTCGACCTGCACGCCGCGCTCGTCCGCGGGGTGGCGCGGCGGTACGCGAACCGCGGCGAGCCGATGGACGACCTGGTGCAGGTCGCCTACCTCGGCCTCGTCAAGGCCATCAACCGGTTCGACCCCGAGGTCGGCGACCGGTTCGTCACCTACGCCTACCCGGTGGTCACCGGCGAGGTGAAGCGGCACTTCCGGGACAAGACGTGGGGCCTGCGGGTGTCGCGCCGCATCCAGGAACTGCGCCCCGTGCTGCAGCGCACCGTCCAGGACTTCACCCGGGAGCACGGCCGCTCCCCCACGACCCGGGAGATCGCCGCGCTCATGGAGATCGGCGAGGACGAGGCCGTCGAGGTCCTGGTGGCCTGCGACGCCTACCGCCCGCTGTCTCTGGAGGCCCCGGCGGACGGCGGGCAGGGCGGCGACGGCGGCGGCACCGTCGGCGAGTACCTCGGCTCCGACGACCCGGAGCTGGACGCCTTCATCGACGGGCACGCGCTGCGCCCGCTCATCGACGAGCTGCCCGAGCGGGAGCGCACGATCCTGCTGCTGCGCTTCTTCGGCAACAAGACCCAGACGCAGATCGCCGAGCAGATCGGCCTGTCGCAGATGCACGTGTCGCGGCTGCTGCGCAGCACCCTGGACAAGCTCCGCGCCGGGCTGCTCGCCGAGCGGTGAGCGGGTCGGCGGGCGGCCCGGCGCGGCGCCCCCTCAGGTCCGCGCGGGCTCGGGCAGCGCGCAGGTCCCGCCGACCGCGACGTCGCCGCCCGGGGCGAGGCAGCGGGCGAGCGCGTACGTCTGCTGCCCGTACGACGCGCCCGGCCGCACGGTCACCCGGCCGTTGCGGTCCACCTCGCACGGATTGTTCAGGGTGCAGCGCTCGCCGTCCTCGTTCCCCGTGTTGTTGACGGCGACGACCGCGCCCGTCGACGCGTCGACCACCGGGGAGCCGGACGTGCCGCCGATCGTCCGGCAGGCGGAGGTGTAGCGGATCGAGTCGGCCCAGGTCCACTCGGCCTCGCGGAGCCGGTGGACGGTCCCGTCGATCGAGCAGGCGTAGATCTGCCGCCAGTACCCGGACACGACCCGGATCGGGGTGCCGTCCGGCGGCCGGGCCGCCGACAGCCGCAGGGCCGGGACGCCGTACCGCCGCCGGATCTCGGCGTAGCTGGCGTCCAGCCGGTACACGGCGACGTCGGTGCCGGTCATCGTGGCGTACTCGAGGTTGTCGGCGCGCAGCGTGCCGAGGTTCCGGCGGCCCGTCCGGTCGAGCAGCGTGAACGTCCGCGCGGAGGGCCGATCGACGATCACCTCGCCCGCCCCCGGCATCCCGGTGCTCAGGCAGTGCCCGTTCGTCATCACCAGGGCCGGGTCGCCGTCGCGGGACCGCGGCCCGCGCACCAGCGAGCCCGAGCAGTTGTCCAGGGCCACGATGCCCGTGAAGTCGACCGCGGCCTGCCGGGCGTACCCGGCCGGTCCCCCCGCCTCCGGCGCCGTCCGGGCCGCCGCGGCGGCGGGCGGGACGGCGAGCAGGGCCGTGGAGACGAGGCCGATCGTGAAGCCGATCGTCAGGCCGGTCGTGCCGAGACGTCCGAGCATGTGTTTCCCTCCGCAGTCGATACACTACTGTCCGTGACTTGATGTTAAATCGGCCGCGGCGTCTCCAAAAGACTTGATCGCCGTTACGATCGCCCCATGGCGGGATCAACGGTGCGCTGGGGCATATTGGGTACGGGCGGAATCGCCGCGACGTTCACCGAGGATCTGGGCCTCCTCCCCGACCACGAGGTCGTCGCCGTCGGGTCGCGGTCGGCCGCCTCCGCGTCCGCGTTCGCCGAGCGGTTCGGGATCCCCCGCGCGCACGCGTCGTACGCCGGTCTCGCCGCCGACGACGGCGTCGACGTCGTCTACGTCGCCACCCCGCATCCCCTGCACTTCGAGCCCGCGCGGCTGTGCATGGAGGCCGGACGCGCCGTGCTGGTGGAGAAGCCCCTCACCATGTCCGCCGACGACGCCGAGAAGCTCGCGGCGATCGCCCGCGAGCACGGCGTGTTCGCCATGGAGGGCATGTGGACGCGGTTCAACCCGCTCGTCCGCCGCCTCCGCGAACTGGTCGCGGACGGCGCGATCGGCGAGGTGACGTCCGTGTACGCGGACTTCTCCGTCGCGGCCGAGTTCGACCCGGCGCACCGGCAGTGGTCCCCCGCGCTCGGCGGCGGCGCGCTGCTCGACCTCGGCTGCTACCCCGTGTCGTTCACCTGGCCGCTGCTCGGCCCGCCCGCGACCGTGCAGGTCGCCGCGAGCCCCGCGCCCACCGGCGTGGACGCCAACACCGGGATCATGTTCGGCTACGAGTCCGGCGCGGTCGCGCTGCTGCACTGCGGGCTCACCGGGTTCTCCCCGCACACCGCCACCGTCGTGGGCACGCGGGGCCGCGTCGACGTCGCGGCCCCGTTCTACCGGCCGTCCGCCATGACCCTGATGCGGGCCGGCGCCGCGCCCGAGGAGATCACCGCGGACGTCCCCGGGCACGGGTTCACCTACGAGGCCGAGGAGGTCGCGCGCTGCCTGCGCGCGGGCCTCACCGAGTCGCCGCTGATGCCGCTGGACGAGACCGTCGCGATCCTGCGGACCCTCGACGAGATCGCCGCGCGGTTCACCGCGTCGTTCGCGGACCGGCCGGCGGGCGGCGCTCAGTCGACGTCCACCCAGCCGTAGGTGCGCTCCACGGCCTTCTTCCAGCCGGCGTAGCCCTCGGCGCGGCGCTCCTCGCTCCAGGTGGGCTCCCAGCGCCTGTCCTCGTTCCAGTTCCGGCGGAGCTCGTCGGTGCCGGACCAGAAGCCGGTGGCGAGGCCCGCCGCGTAGGCGGCGCCGAGGGCGGTCGTCTCGGCGACGACGGGGCGGGAGACGGGGACGCCGAGGATGTCGGCCTGCATCTGCATGCACAGCTCGTTGGCGGTGACGCCGCCGTCGACCTTGAGGACGTCCAGGGAGACGCCGGAGTCGGCGTGCATGGCCTCGACGACGTCCCGGCTCTGGTAGCAGATGGACTCCAGGGTGGCGCGGGCGAGGTGCGCGTTGGTGTTGAACCGGGAGAGCCCGACGATGGCGCCGCGGGCGTCCGAGCGCCAGTAGGGGGCGAACAGGCCGGAGAAGGCGGGCACGAAGTAGACGCCGCCGTTGTCGTCGACCTGGCGGGCGAGGGCCTCGGACTGCGCGGCGCCCGAGATGATCCCGAGCTGGTCGCGCAGCCACTGCACCGCCGACCCCGTCACCGCGATCGACCCCTCCAGCGCGAACACCGGCTTGGCGTCCCCGAACCGGTAGCAGACCGTCGTCAGCATCCCGGCCTCCGACCTCACCAGCTCCTCACCGGTGTTGAGGAGCAGGAAGTTGCCGGTGCCGTAGGTGTTCTTGGCCTCGCCGGGCGCGAAGCACACCTGCCCGACCGTGGCGGCCTGCTGGTCGCCGAGGATCCCGGTCAGCGGCACCTCGCCGCCCAGCGAGGCCGCCCGCGTGACGCCGTAGGGCTCCGGCGAGGACGAGGAGCGGATCTCCGGCAGCATCGCCCTGGGCACGCCGAAGAAGGACAGGAGCTCGTCGTCCCAGTCGAGGGTCTCCAGGTCCATGAGCATGGTGCGGCTGGCGTTGGTGACGTCGGTGACGTGCACGCCGCCGTCCCGCCCGCCGGTCAGGTTCCACAGCACCCAGGTGTCCATGGTCCCGAAGACGGCCTCGCCCTTCTCGGCGGCCTCGCGGACCCCGTCGACGTTCTCCAGGATCCACTGGATCTTGCCGCCGGCGAAGTACGTCGCGGGCGGCAGCCCCGCACGGTGCCGGATGACGTCGCCGCGGCCGTCCCGGTCCAGGGCGGAGGCGATCCGGTCGGTGCGGGTGTCCTGCCACACGATCGCGTTGTGGTACGGGCGTCCGGTGCGGCGGTTCCAGACGAGCGTGGTCTCCCGCTGGTTGGTGATGCCGAACGCGGCCAGGTCGCCGTAGTCGAGGTGCGCCTTGTTCAGGGTCGTCTGGACGACCGCGCGGGTGCGCTCCCAGATCTCGGTGGGGTTGTGCTCGACCCAGCCCGCCCGCGGCAGGATCTGCTCGTGCTCGAGCTGGTGGCGGGCGACCTCGTTCCCGCCGTGGTCGAAGATCATGAAACGGGTGCTGGTCGTCCCCTGGTCGAGCGCTCCGACGAAGTCGGCCATCGATGCCTGCCTTTCTGCTGGAGGGCCGAGGCCCTCGCCACCTCGCGTCCGCCTCGCGGTGCCGTGCCAGGTCGCGTCCCGCACGGGTCGCGTCTTGCTCGGTCGCCTCTTGTCCGGACGCGTCTTTCTCGGGCGCGTCCCGCTCAGTCCACGTCGTACTCGGGGCGGGGCTCGCCGTCACCGGGCTCCTCGGCGGGGAGCATGCGCCCGATGAGCAGGATGTAGAGCCCCGCGCCGATGATCCCCCCGATGATCGGTCCGGCGATCGGCACCCAGAAGTAGAGATCACCGTACTGATCCCGCCACGCCTCCCCGTAGCCGGTGAGGAACTGGGCGAGGCGCGGGCCGAAGTCGCGCGCCGGGTTGATCGCGTAGCCGGCGTTGGTGCCCCACGCCATCCCGATCGCCACCACCACGAGCCCGATGATGAACGGCGTCATGTTCGCCAGCGGCGGCGAGTTGCGCAGGTCGGTGAGGGCGAGCACCAGGAAGAGGAGGATCGCGGTGCCGATGACCTGGTCGCGGAACCCGCCCCACATCCCGACGGGCAGCTCGCCGTTGCCGGGCATGGTGGAGAAGACGGCCTGCGACTTCTGCGTCAGGCCGGGGTCGAACGCGTGCAGGACCTCGGTGTAGTTCCAGCGGACGAGCAGCGCGGCGATGAACGCGCCGAGCATCTGCGCGGCGATGTACGGCAGGACCTTGCGCCAGGGGAAGCCCTTGAAGACGGCGAGCGCGACCGTCACGGCCGGGTTGATGTGGCCGCCGCTGATCCGGGCCGAGACGTAGACGCCCAGGGTGACGGCGAGTCCCCAGGCCCAGGAGATGCTGTCGTGGTCGCCGATCCCGGCCGCCGCGACCTGCGCGACGACCGCGAGACCGAACAGTATGAGGATCAGCGTGCCGGCGAATTCCGCGGCCATTTCCCGGGCCAGTTCGGGGACTTTCGGCCCTTTCGTCATCCGCGCCTCCTCGGAGTGTGACGTGGAACACAACTGACGCGAACGTAAATAATCATCACGGACATGGTCAACCGTCGCGGACGGATGATTTCGTCGCACCGGCCGCCCGCGCCACGCACGAAGATCGTCCGCGGAGACGGGCATTCCCCGGCGCGCCGCCGCTACACGGCCCGCGCGCACCCGTCCCGCCGCACCTCACCGCCCCGAGGCCGCCGCCGCGGCCCCTCGTCCCCCCGCGGCGGGCCACGGCGCCGGACCCGCCGCGGCGCGCGCCGCCCGGACACAGAAAAATGTCGCCGAATATATCGACGCGTCGTCCAATATCGATCATGATCAGAGCAGCCCGCCGATCCCGCACCCCCAGGGAGACCCGATGCGCCGCACGCCTTGGACGTTCGCGCTCGCCCCCGCCGCCGTGACGGTCGCCCTCACGCTGACCGCCGCGCCGGCCGCCGCCGACCCGGCCGCGCCCGGTCCCGCCCCGTCCGCGCTCCGCCCGTCCGGCCCGGCGGCGCTCTCCGCGGACGCCGAACCGGCGCGCGGCTTCGACCCGCTGCGCCCGTCGTCCGACCCGGTGGAGCTGCGCGAGGCGCACCGGCCGCTGTCGGTGACCTACACCCACGACGGCGCGGAGCGCACGCTCGACGACTACCTGGCCCGGACGGGCACGCAGGGCTTCGTCGTCCTGGACGGGCGGGACGTCGTCTTCGAGCGGTACACGGCGGCGAACCGGGATTCGCTGTTCCAGTCGTGGTCGGTCGCCAAGTCGTTCACCTCGGCTGCGGTCGGCGTCGCGCTCGGCGAGGGGGCCATCGACTCGATCGACGATCCGGTCACCAAGTACCTGCCGGAGCTCGCCGGCTCCGGCTTCGCCGGCGTCTCGCTGCGCGACCTGCTGCGGATGTCGTCGGGCATCGACTGGGAGGAGGCGCAGGACGTCCCGTTCGTGCACGTCGCCGCGAGCCTCGGCTACCCGCTGCCCGAACTGGCGAAGCGGCAGAAGCGCGGCTGGGAGCCCGGCACCCGGTTCGAGTACACGAGCATGAACTCGTTCGTGCTGGCCTGGACGGTCGCCGAGGCGACGGGCGTCCCCTTCCACACCTACGTGCAGGAGAAGATCTGGGGCCCGGCGGGGATGGGCGCCAAAGCGTTCCTCGGCAACGACTCCAGCGGCAACAGCATGGGCTACTGCTGCGTCTACGCGACCGACCGCGACTTCGCCCGGTTCGGGCTGCTGTACCTGAACGGCGGCCGGGCGAACGGGCGGCAGGTCGTGCCCGAGTCCTGGGTGGAGCGGTCGACGAGCCCGTCCGCGTCCTTCAACCGGGGGTACGGGTTCCAGTGGTGGCTGGAGGACGACGGCGACTTCTCCGCGAACGGCCTCGGCGGGCAGCGCATCTGGGTGTCGCCCGAGTACGGCGTCGTGATCGTGAAGTCGACCCTCTACACCCTGGCGGGCGAGGACGAGACGGAAGCCGCGTTCGAGGCCGTCGCCGCCGAGGTGGCCCGCACCCGCGCGGCCCGCACCGCCGCCCCCGCGCGCTGACGGGCGTTCACGGGCGCCGGCGCGCCGTCACTCCCGCCCGGTCTCCCCCGCGAGCCACGGGTAGCGGGCGGTGTCGCCGCCCGCGTAGTCGGGATCCAGGTAGATGAAGACGCGCTGGATCTTCCAGTCGCGGATCTCGAAGACGTCGCACCAGCGTCCGGCGCCCCACTCGGGGACGCCCGCGCGCCAGGGGCCGTCGCGGTGCTCGCCGTGGCTCGTGCCCTCGCACACGAGCGTGTCCCCGCCGGAGAAGATCCAGTTGAACATGGCGTAGTGGTGCCGGATCGAGGTGATCGTCCCGCCGACGTCGCCGAACAGCCGGGCGATCTCGTCCCTGCCGGTGGCGAGGCCCCACTTCGGGAAGTACACCTGCGCGTCGTCGGCGAACAGGTCGAGGATCGGCGACCCGTCGGAGGCCACGCCGCCGTTGTCGAACCCCTTGAGGTACTCGAGCGCCACCGACTTGCGCTGCTCGTCCGTCATCGTGTGCCTGCCGACCGCCATGAGCCCACCCGCCGGGTCGCCGGAACGCCGTCCGGCCGACGGTATCCCGAACGGCGGGAACAATCAGGATCTTCCGCAAGTTAGGCTTACCTAACGGGATTGGCCGACGACAGCGGAGGATGCATGGCGACGGAACCGGTGCGCGGGAAGCCGGAGCTCAACCGGGGCCCGGCGCGCAGGAAGGCGAGGCTCCACGTGGGCACGGTACTGCGCACCGAGCGGCTCACCCCGCACATGATCCGGGTCGTCCTGGGCGGCGACGGGCTCGCGAACTTCGACGCGGGCGAGTTCACCGACCACTACGTGAAGCTCCAGTTCCCGCGTCCCGGGGTCGAGTACCCGGAGCCGTTCGACATGGAGCGGATCCGCGCCGAGATGCCCCGCGAGCAGTGGCCGATGACCCGCACCTACACGGTGCGCGCGTGGGACGCCGACGCCCGCGAGCTGACGATCGACTTCGTGTACCACGGCGACCAGGGCGTCGCGGGCCCGTGGGCGGCGAACGCGAAGCCGGGCGACGAGCTGGTGTTCCTCGGGCCGGGCGGGGCGTACGCGCCGAGCGCGGACGCGGGCTGGCACCTGCTGGCCGGCGACGAGAGCGCGCTGCCGGCCATCGCGGCGTCGCTGGAGCGGCTGCCCGCGGGCGTCCCCGCCCGCGTGCTCGTCGAGGTGGCCGGGCCGGAGGAGCGGCAGGACCTCCCCGGCGGCGTCGAGGTGACGTGGCTGTACCGGGGCGGCGAGAAGGTCGGCGACCTGCTAGTGGACGCGGTGCAGAAGCTCGCCTGGCCGGACGGCGAGGTGCACGCGTTCGTCCACGGCGAGGCGAACTTCGTCAAGACGCTCCGGCGGTACCTGCGGGTCGAGCGGCAGATCCCGATGGAGCGGCTGTCGATCTCGGGCTACTGGCGGCTGGGCCGCGACGAGGACGGCTGGCAGTCGTCCAAGCGCGAGTGGAACCGGCAGGTCGAGGAGGAAGAGGCCCGGGCGCTCGCCTGACGCCCCGGCCCGTGCCGCGCGGGCCCGGTCCGAAGACCTCCGCACGAAGGCCCGCCACGCGTCCGGCGCGTGGCGGGCCTTCGCCCGCCTTCGCGTGGGGCCGTCAGGCCGTGATCTCCTCCGGGGCGTCGGTGCCGGGGTCGTCGTCGGCGAAGCCGGGCAGCCACCGCTCGGCCTCGGCGCGGTAGGCGCCCTCGGCCTCGAGCTGGCACAGGACGCCGCCGCCCCCGGCGAGGGCGCGGCTGACGGCGAGGTACTGGGGCGGCAGCCGGAACTGGCGGGCGAGCGCGCCCGGCCGCATGTCGGAGGCCAGGCCGAGCCCGCGCGCGGTCTGCTCGCGCATCCACTCGCGGTTGTAGCGGAAGCGCTCCACGGCGAACGGGGCGGCGTGCGGGGCGATGAGGTCGGCGACCTCGTCGGGGTCGACCTCGGCGTCCTCGGCGAGCCAGCCCTCCTCCCAGAGGGCGTCGACGATCGCGTCGGGGTCGCCGAGGGTGCCGATGCGCAGCAGCCGTCCGATGGACCACTGCAGTTCGGCGGGGACGCGCGCGGCGCCGCCGAAGTCCATGACGCCGAGCCGGCCGTCGTCCAGCAGCCGGAAGTTGCCCGGGTGCGGGTCGATGTGGATCATCTCGCAGCGGGCGGGGCCCGACAGCAGGAAGCGGAACAGCAGCAGCCCGGCGCGGTCGCGGTCGTCCTGGTCGCCCTCGGCGATGACGCGGGCGAGCGGGGCGCCCTCGAGCCACTCGGTGACCAGCACGTTGCCCGACTGGGCGACGACGGCGGGGACCAGGAAGTCGGGGTCGCCGGCGTAGGCGTCATGGAAGGCGGTCTGCGCGCGCGCCTCGTCGACGTAGTCGAGTTCCTTCTCCAGCCGCCGCCTCAGGTCGGCGATCACGGGCTTGACCTCGACGCCGGGGAACAGCGGCGTGAACAGGCGGCTGAGCCGGGAGATCTGCGCGAAGTCGCTCATCAGTGCCTGCGCGGCGCCCGGGTACTGCACCTTGACGGCCACGGTGCGGCCGTCGTGCCACACGGCCTTGTGGACCTGGCCGATGGACGCGGCGGCGGCCGGGACGTCGTCGAACTCGGCGAACTTCTCGCGCCAGTCGTCCCCGAGCCCCTCGGCCAGGACGCGGTGGGTGGTCTCGGCGGGCATCGGCGGCGCCGCCTCCTGCAGCCGGGTGAGGCTGGCGCGGAAGGGGCCGGCGACCTCCTCGGGGAGCCCGGCCTCGAAGATGGACAGGAGCTGCCCGACCTTCATCGCGCCGCCCTTGAGTTCGCCGAGCACGCTGAAGAGCTGCTCGGCGGTGCGGCGCTGCACCTCGAGGGCCACGGTCTCGGCGGGCCTGCCGAAGGTGCGCTTGCCGAACCCCACGGCGGTGCGCCCGGCGAAGCCGAGCGGCAGGGAGGCGAGCTTGGCGGTGCGCGTCACCGCGCGGCGGGGAATGTCGCTCACGGCCGGTCGTCCCTTGTTCGACGCTACGTCCAATGAAAGCTTCTCACGGGCGTCGGACACCATGGAACGGTCGTCCGCCCGTAAAGGTTCAGCGTACGCGCGGGCCGGAAGATTCCCCGGAGGCGCGACGGAACGTACCCGGCACGGGTGGATATGACATGACGCGCCCATTGGACTACCCAGAGTGATGGGGGGTAGTTGGCTGATGTGAACGACACGGATGCCGGACGCAAGGGCCGGTTGCTGATCATCGGTGGGGCCGAGAACCGGACGTGCGGGGCCGGTCCGCTCGAGACGTTCGCGGAGCTGGCCGGCGGCGAGGACGCGCGGATCGTGGTGATCACGACGGCGACGGAGGTCCCGGACGAGGTCGCCGAGGAGTACACGGCGGTGTTCGGCCGGCTCGGGGTGCCGTCGGTGCGCGAGCTGCGGCTGCTGGGCCGGCGGGCCGCGGACGACCCGGCGACGCTGCGGGCGCTGGAGACCGCGACCGGCGTGCTGTTCAGCGGCGGGGACCAGTCGCGGCTGCGGACGCTGGTCGGGTCGCGGACGAACGAGCTGCTCAAGCGGCGGTTCGAGCAGGAGGGCCTGGTGATCGCCGGGACGAGCGCCGGCGCCACCGCGATGGGGCACTGGATGATCCTCGGCGGCGGCGGCCACGAGGTGGCGGCGTCGAGCGTCAAGGTGGGGCCGGGCCTGTCGCTGCTGCCCGACGTCCTGATCGACATGCACTTCAACGAGCGGGGCCGGCTGCCGCGGCTGCTGAGCGGGATAGCGCTGGAGACGCGGCTGCTGGGGGTCGGCATCGACGAGGACACCGCGATCTGCGTGGGCGACGGCCAGTTCACGGTGGTGGGGACGGGCGTGGTGACGGTCGTGGACGCGAGCCAGTGCACGGTCGCCTACGCCGCGTCCGACGACGAGCCGATGGCGATGCTCGACGTCGCGCTGCACCTCCTCCCGGCGGGGTGCACCTTCCAGATGAACGACAGGCTGCCGGCCGTCGGCACGATGCGCGGCCCGAAGGGGGACTGACCGTGCGGCTCGATCACGTGCGCCGCCTGAGCGGCCCGAACGTCTACCTGTCCCGTCCGGTCGCGATCGCGCACCTGGACCTGCAGGGGCTGACCGGCCACGAGACCACCGACCATCCCGGGTTCGCCGAGCGGCTGGTGGCGGCGCTGCCCGGCCTGGCGTCGCACCACTGCGCGGCGGGCCGTCCCGGCGGGCTGCTGGACGCGATGGCGCGCGGCACCTACTTCGGGCACGTCACCGAGCACGTCACGCTGGAGCTGTCCGGGCTGATCGGCCGGGACGCGTTCTTCGGCCGGACGGTTTTGGCGGGTCCGCCGGGACGCTACGACGTGGTGCTGGAGTGCCCGCGGGACGAACCGGCGGGCAGCACGGTCGTGGAGCGGCTGGTCGGCGTCGCGCTGCGGGTGGTGCAGGGCGCGCTGGCCGGGCGGGTGCCGGACACCGCGGACGAGCTCGCGGAGATCGCCGCCGAGCACGAGGCGGAGCGGCTCGGGGTGAGCACCGCCGCGCTGGCCGCGGCGGCGCGGCGGCGGGGCGTCCCGGTCCGCCGGGTCGGGGGCCTCAACCTGCTGCGCCTGGGGTACGGGCGGCACCGCCGGACGGTGTGGGCGGCGATGACGGACGCGACGTCGGCGATCGGCATGGAGGTCGCGGGCGACAAGCGGCTGGCGCACCGGCTGCTGGCCGACGCGGGCCTGCCGGTGCCGGCGGGGCGGGTGGCGTCGTCCCCGGCGGAGGCGCTCGAGGCGCTGCGGGAGATCGGCGGGCCGGTGGTCGTCAAGCCGGTCGCCGGGCACCAGGGCGAGGGCGTCCACATCGAGCTGACGGAGCCGCAGGAGGTGGTCGCGGCGTTCACGGCGGCCGCCGGAGGCGCGGCGACGGCCGCGGGCGCGGGCACGGGGCCGGCCGCCGGCGGCGACGGGGCCGCGGTGATCGTCGAGTCGTACGTCCCGGGCCGCGACTACCGGGTCCTCGTGGTGGGCGGCCGGGTTTCGGCCGCCGCGGAGCTGACCGCGGCGCGGGTCGTCGGCGACGGCGCCGCGACCGTGGCGGAGCTGGTGGAGCGGGTGAACGCCGACCCGGCGCGCGGGGAGGGCCACGACCGGCCGCTGACCCGGCTGGTGCTGGGCCCGGCCGAGCTGGGGCTGCTGGCGCGGCAGGGGCACGGCCCCGCCGCGATCCCGGCCGCCGGGGAGACGGTGTGGCTGCGCCGGAACGCGAACCTGTCGACCGGCGGCACCAGCCGGGACGTGACCGGCGACGTGCATCCGGAGGTGGCCGCGCTGTGCGTGCGGGCGGCCGCGACGGTCGGCATGGACGTGTGCGGCATCGACCTGCGGCTGCCCGACATCGCGGCACCGCCCCCGCCCGAGCCGGGCGCCGCCGGGATCCTGGAGGTGAACGCCGCCCCCGGCCTGCGCATGCACCTGGCGCCCAGCGAGGGCGAGGGTCGGGACGTCGCGGGCGACATCATCGGCCTGCTGTACCCGGACGGCGCGCCGTCGCGGGTGCCGATCGTGTCGGTGACGGGCACCAACGGCAAGACCACGACGGTGCGGATGATCGCGCACATGCTGGAACTGGACGGCCGCCGCACCGGCATGACGAGCACCGAGGGCGTGTACGTCGGGCGGCGGCTGGTGCACATGTCGGACGCGTCGGGCCCGCGGTCGGCGGAGATGGTGCTCGGCGACCGGACGGTGGAGGCCGCGGTGCTGGAGACGGCGCGCGGTGGGATCGTGCGGCGCGGCCTCGGCTACGAGCGGGCGGACGTCGCGGTCGTCACCAACGTCACCCGCGACCACCTCGGGGTGGACGACACCGAGTCGCTGGACGACCTGGTGGAGATCAAGGCGCTGGTCGCCGAGGAGGTGCGGCGCGGCGGGCGGCTCGTGCTGAACGCCGAGGACCCCGCGTCGGCGGGGCTGGCGGAGCGGCCCGCGGTCCGCGACCGGGACCCGTCGGTGCGGTTCTTCGCGCAGGCTCCGGACGCGCCGGTGCTGGCCGCGCACCTGCGGGACGGCGGGGTCGGGTACTGCGTCGAGCACGGCTGGGTGACGGAGGCGACCGGCGACCGCCGCACCCGCGTGCTGCCGGTCGAGGAGATCGCCGGGGCGTTCGGGGGGCGCGCGGCGCACGTGGTGGCGAACGCGCTGGCGGCCGTCGCGGCGGCCCGGGGCCTGGGCGTGCCGCTGGACGTGGTGGCGCGGGCGCTGCGCACGTTCGAGCCGCACACCCGCAATCCGGGGCGGGGCTGCGTGTACCGGGTCGGGGAGAACCCGGTGCTGGTGGACTACGCGCACAACCCGGCGGCGGTCGCGGCGATGGGCGCGCTCACGGCGGCGCGCTGGGGCGGGCCCGACCGCGGCGACCCCGGCGGCCCCGGCGGCGCGGCGGCCGCCGGTCCGGGTGTCGCGGCGGTGACGCTGCCGGGCGACCGCTGCGACGACCTGGTCGTCGAGACCGCCCGGATCCTGGGGCGCGCGTTCGGGCGCGTCGTCGTCTACGAGGACGAGGACCTGCGGGGCCGCCGCTCCGGCGAGATGACCCGGCTGATCGTCCGGGGGCTGCGGGAGGCCCGCCCGGACGTCCGGCACCATCCGGCGGGCGACCTGAAGGGCGCGCTGACGTCGGCGCTCGACATGGCCGAGCCCGGCGAGCCCGTCCTGCTGCTGTACGAGAAGCTGCAGCCGGTTTTGGAACTGCTGGAGACGCTGGGGGCCGAGCCGGAGGAGACCTGACCGCGCGGGCCGGCCCCTCCCCCGGCGGGGCCGTCCGGGCGCGTCAGGCGATGGGCAGGCCGACGTAGTTCTCGGCCAGCGACGCCTTCGCGGCCTCGGAGGACGCCACGTACGCGAGGTGCGACCGCTGCAGGCGGCGGTCGAACGCGTCGGCGGCCGGGTCGACGTGCAGCAGCGTGGTCATCCAGTACGAGAAGTGCTCGGCGCGCCAGACCCGCCGCAAGCACGCCTCGGAGTACCCGTCCAGCAGCGTCTCGGACCCGTTCGCGTACCGCTCGGTGAGCGCGCGCGCCAGCACGATGACGTCCGAGACGGCCAGGTTGAGGCCCTTCGCGCCGGTCGGCGGGACGATGTGGGCCGCGTCGCCCGCGAGGAACAGCCGGTCGTGGCGCATCGGCTCCGCCACGAAACTGCGCATCGGCGTGACCGACTTGTCGGTGATGGGGCCCTCGTGCAGCTCCCAGCCGTCGTCGGTGGCGAACCGCGTCGCCAGCTCGTCCCAGATCCGGGCGTCGGACCAGGCGGCGAGGTCCTCGTCCGGGGCGACCTGCAGGTACAGGCGGCTGACCTTGGGCGAGCGGAGGCTGTGCAGCGCGAACCCGCGCTCGTGGTTCGCGTAGATCAGCTCGTCGGTGGACGGCGGGACGTCCGCGAGGACGCCGAGCCACGCGAACGGGTACTCGCGGGAGAACGTCCGCAGGTCCGGGACGGCCGGGCGGCTGACGCCGTGGAACCCGTCGCACCCCGCGATGTAGTCGCACTCCAGCGTGCGGACGACGCCGTCCGGGCCGCGGAACGCGACGCTCGGCGCGGACGCGTCCAGCTCCACGACCTCGGCCTCGAACCGGATGTCGCCGCCGTCCTCGAGCCGCTTGGCGATGAGGTCCTTGACGATCTCGGTCTGCGCGTAGACGGTGACCGTCCGGCCGGTGAGGTCGGTGAGCGGGATCCGGTGCCCCGCCCCGTCGAACCGCAGCTCCAGCCCGTGGTGGACGAGCCCCTCGCGGTCGAGCCGTTCCCCGGCTCCGGTCTCGCGGAGCACGTCCGTCGTGCCCTGCTCCAGCATCCCGGCGCGCTGCCGCCGCTCCACGTAGCCGCGATCACGGCTCTCCAGGACCACCGAGTCGATCCCCTGCAGGTGGAGCAGATGGGACAGCAGCAGCCCGGCGGGCCCTCCGCCGATGATCGCGACCTGGGTGCGCATCATGTCTCCTGTTCGTCAATGCGTGCAATGCGGGCCCCGCCGTCCCGGGGGCGCGCGGGGGGCGGCTCAGGCGCCGGTCTTCCGCTCGGCGGAGAACGACTCGGGCTGCCCGCGCCAGTGGACGGCGACGTCCCGCGAGAGGGCGCGCGCCGCCGTGGTGAGCGGCGGCAGCAGCCGCCGCAGGTCCGCGCTGCGGGTGCGCGACACCAGCGACAGCGCCGCGACGACCTGCCCGGACCCGTCCCGCACGGGCGCGCCGACGGAGGACGCGCCGAGCGTCATCTCGTCGCGGGTCAGCGCGTAACCGGAGCGGCGGACCTGCTCGATGCAGCGCCGCAGCTCCGCGGGGTCGGTGATGGAGCGGGCGGTGCGGCGCGACAGCGGCGCGGCCAGCACCGCCTCCCGGACGTCCGGCGGCGCGAACGCCAGCAGCACCTTCCCGACCCCGGTGGTGTGCAGCGGCAGGGACGCCCCGACCTGCGTGAGGACGGGCACCGACCGGGTGCCGCGCAGCCGTTCGACGACCAGCACGTGGTCGTCGCGCAGCACGGCGAGCTGCACGTTGTCGTGGGTGGCCTCGTAGAGGTCCTCCATGTGCGGCAGGGCCAGCTCGCGCAGGCCGGTCACGGCGGGCGCCTGGCTGCCGATCCGCCACAGCCGGGTGCCGATGCGGTACGTGCCGTCCGGCACCCGCTCCAGGAACCCGCCCGCGACCAGCTCGCCGACGAGGCGGTGCCCGGTCGCCGGGGGCAGCCCGGCGCGGCGGCAGATCTCCGTGAGGTTGAGGCGGACCTCGCCCTGGGCGAACGCGTTGAGGATGGCCATCACCTTGCCGGCCACGCTGACCGGGCGCGCCCCCTCGGCCATGCCCCCGCCCTCGCCCTTCCCGCCGACCGCCCTGATCGGTCCGCCGCGGCCGGTCGCCCCGGTCATCCGGTCACTCCCGTCACTCCTGCTCGGCCAGTACCCGCTGGGCGACCGCGAACGCCGAGTTCGCGGCGGGCACCCCGCAGTAGATCGCGGTCTGCAGGAGCACCTCCTTGATCTCGTCCGGGGTGAGCCCGTTGCGCAGGGCGGCCCGCACGTGCATCGCCAGCTCGTCCAGGTGCCCGTGCGCGACCAGGGCGGTGAGGGTGATGCAGCTGCGGGTCTTGCGGTCCAGGCCCGGCCGGGTCCAGATCTCGCCCCACGCGTAGCGGGTGATCATGTCCTGGAAGTCGGCGGTGAAGCCGTCCTTGCGGGCCTCGGCGCGGTCCACGTGGGCGTCGCCGAGCACCGCGCGGCGCACCGTCATGCCGTCCGCGCGCCGTTCCGCGTCGCCCGTCGCCCCGGTCATGGAGTCGCTCATCGTCCCAGTCCCTTCCATGTGCGGTCCAGATGCGCGGTCATCGCCTCGGTGACCGGACCCGGCCGTTCGGCCCCGGCCAGGTGCGCGGCGCCCTCGACGACGACCAGCCCGGCGTCCGGGATGCCCTCCGCGAGCCGGTCGGCGTGCCCGGCGGGCGGCGTCGGCCCGTCCTGCGCCCCGGCGATCACCAGGGTGGGCGCGGACACCTCCGGCAGCCGCGCCGCGGCGTCGAACTCCGCGAGGGCGTCGCAGCAGCCGGCGTAGCCCTCGGGGTCGGTGCCGCGCAGCATCGCGACGTACGGCTCCGCGCCGGTGAACGACGGGGTGAACCAGCGGTCCGCCGCCGTCCGCGCGACCGGCTCGACGCCCTCGCGGCGGACGAGCGCGGCACGGTCCCGCCAGGCGGCCGGGTCGCCGAACCGGGGCGAGGTGCACACGAGGACGAGGCTGGCGACCCGTCCGGGGTGGCGCAGCGCGAGCGTCGTCCCGACGGCGCCGCCCAGCGACACCCCGGCGTAGGCGGCCTCGGCGGCGCCGATCCGGTCGAGCAGCGCGGCGACGCCGTCGGCGAGGTCGGCGACGGTGAACGGCCCGCCCGGCGCGGGCGAGCCGCCGTGGCCCGGCAGGTCGTAGCGCAGCACCCGCCAGGACCGGGTCAGTTCGGGGAGCTGCGGCTGCCACAGGTCCATGGTGGTGCCGAGCGACGGCCCGAGGACGAGGACGGGCGCTCCGGGCGGGCCCTCCACGCGGTGGTGCGGGACGTACGCGCCCCGCCCGCCGCGGGCGGGGCCGGACGGGGTGCGGCCGGCGGACGGGTCGGCGGACGGGTCGGTGGGCGTCATGCGCGGCTCCTGCGGTACGCGTCGAGGGCCCGGTCGACGAGCGCGGGCGCGGCGCCGGGCCCGGGGTCACGGCCGAGGACGGCCAGGAGGGCGTCGAGGCCGGCCCGCATACGGTCCGGCGCGACCTCGAGGCCGCCGAACAGCTCGGCGGCGGTCTCGGCGGCGCCGCCGGTGAGCCGCAGCGCCTCGCGCAGCGGCTGCCACTCGGCGTGCCACTCCCCCGCCGGACGCTCGTGCGGCGCGGCCTGCGCCGCGTGCAGGATCTGGACGTGCGCGGGGACCTGCAGCGCCGCCGACCGGATCAGCGCGGACAGGGCGGGGTTGCGCTTGTGCGGCATCGCCGACGAGCCGCCGCGGCCGGGTCCGGCGGCCTCGGCCGCCTCGTCGACCTCGCTCTGCGCGAGCAGCCACACGTCGGTGGCGGCCTTGCCGAGGGCCCCGGCGGTGACCGCGAGCGCGGCGCCGAGGTCCGCGACCGGGGTGCGGCGGGTGTGCCAGGGCAGGACCGGCGCGTCGAGGCCGGTCTCGGCGGCGAACGCGGCCACGAGGTCGGCGCCGCGGTCGCCGAACGCGTCGAGCGTCCCGGCGGCGCCGCCGAGCTGGACGGGCAGCGCCGCCGCGGCCAGCCGGTCGCGGGCCTCCAGGCAGCCCAGCAGCCAGCCGGCGGCCTTCGCGCCGAACGTGGTCGGCAGCGCGTGCCGGCCGAGGGTGCGGGCGGCCATCGGGGTGTCGCGGTGCCGCCCGGCGAGGTCCGCCAGGGCGGCGAGGGCGTCGTCGAGCGCCGCGAGGATCACGCGGCGGGCGCGGAACGCGACGAGCATCGCGCCGGTGTCGACGATGTCCTGGCTGGTGGCTCCCCGGTGGACGTGCTCGCCCGCGGCCCCGGCGAGGGCGCGCAGGTCGGCGACCAGCGGGACGACCGGGTTGCCGGCGCCGCGCGCGCGGCGGGCGACGCCGGCGAGATCGAACCGGGCCGGGTCGGCGGCCGCGGCGATCGCCGCGGCCGCGTCCGCGGGGACGATCCCGAGGCCCGCCTGCGCGCGGGCGAGCGCGGCCTCGGCGTCCAGCATGGCCGCCAGGTAGGCGGCGTCGCCGGTGGCCGCCTCGGTCCGGGTGGCGGCGCGGACCGGGGACAGCAGCCCCGCGTCGGGCGACACGGTGCCGGGCGCCGTCCCCTGTTCCGGCCGGTGGTCAGAAGGCAAGGAAGACCGTCTCCCCGTCGCCCTGGAGGCGGACGTCGAACCGGTACTCGCGTTCGGCCGTCCGCTCGGCGACCAGCGTGCCGCGGCGCTCGGCCGGGACGTCGCGGAGCAGCGGGTCGGACGCGTGCGCGGCCTCGTCCTCCGGGAAGTACAGGCGGGTGAACACCGGCTTGAGCAGGCCCCGCGCGAACACCAGCACGGCGATGTAGGGGGCGCCGCCGCCGACCGCGCCGGGCTTGACGGTGCTGAACCAGTAGCCGCCCGCGGGGTCGGTGGCGCACCGGCCGAAACCGGAGAAGTCGTGGCCGTCGCGGACCCGGCCGCCGGGCCCGGCCGGAATCACGCCGTTCCCGTCCGCCTGCCAGATCTCGACGAGCGCGTCCGGGACCGGCTCGCCGGCCCCGTCGTACACGGTGCCGCGGACCCGGATCGCGTCCGGCCGCCAGTCGGGGACGACCCGGGGGCCCTCCTCGTAGGGCAGCGCGTACCCGAAGAACGGGCCGACCGTCTGCGACGGGGTGACCGGGGACGGGCGGAGCGGAGTCGACTCGGTCATCGGTCCTCCATCGGGGTGTCGCCGAGCACGATGTCCCACTGGTAGCCCAGTGCCCACTCCGGCTCGGTGGTCTCCATGTCGAACCGGGAGATCAGGTTCTCCCGGTCCCGCTGCTCGGGGATCGACTGGAAGATCGGGTCGAAGGGGAACAGCGGGTCGCCCGGGAAGTACATCTGGGTGACGAGGCGCTGGGTGAACGCCGTCCCGAACACCGAGAAGTGGATGTGCGCGGGCCGCCAGGCGTTGCGGTGGTTGCGCCACGGGTAGGCGCCCGGCTTGATCGTGACGAACCGGTAGCGGCCGTCGTCGTCGGTGAGGCAGCGGCCCGCGCCGGTGAAGTTGGGGTCGAGCGGCGCGGGGTGCTGGTCGCCCGCGTGCAGGTACCGTCCGGCCGCGTTGGCCTGCCAGACCTCGACGAGGGCGCCGCGGATCGGGCGTCCGGCGGTGTCCAGCAGCCGGCCGGTGACGATGATGCGCTCGCCGAGCGGCTCGCCGGGGTGCTGCCGGGTGAGGTCCCAGTCGAGGCGGCCGAGCTCCTGGTGCCCGAAGACGGGGGAGGTCAACTCGACGCTGTCGGGCCCGAGCCCGGGCATCGCGAGCTCGCGCCCGGGCGCGCGCAGGGCGGTGCTCTTGTACCCGGGGTGGAGGTACGGGGGGTGGGTCATGCCGGGGTCCCTTCTGCTGCGGCGGGCGCGAGGAGCCGCGGTCCGGTCGCGGCGCGGATCTCGTCGGCGGTCACGCCGGGCGCCGTCTCGACCAGCGCCAAGCCGTCCGGGACGACGTCGACGACACCGAGGTCGGTGATGATCCGGTCGACGCAGCCCGCGCCGGTCAGCGGCAGCGCGCACTCCTCGACGATCTTCGGTTCGCCGTCGCGGGTGGTGTGGCTCATCACGACGATCACCTTGCGGGCGCCGTGCACCAGGTCCATGGCCCCGCCCATGCCCTTGATCATTTTACCGGGGACGGACCAGTTGGCGAGGTCGCCGCGGGCGGAGACCTGCATGGCGCCCAGCACGGCGATGTCGATGTGGCCGCCGCGGATCATGCCGAACGACAGGGCGGAGTCGAAGCAGGCCGCACCGGGCAGGGCCGTGACCGTCTCCTTGCCGGCGTTGATCAGGTCGGGGTCGACCTCGTCCTCGGCCGGGTACGGGCCGACGCCGAGGACGCCGTTCTCGGCGTGCAGCGTCACGTGGCGGCCCTCGGGGACGTACCCGGGGATCAGGGTGGGCAGGCCGATGCCGAGGTTGACGTACGCGCCGTCGGGCAGCTCGGCCGCCGCGCGCGCGGCGATCTCGTTCCTGGACCAGGCCATCAGGCGCCCTCCCCGTTCGCCGGCGCGGCGGGGCGCACCGTCCGCTTCTCGATGGGCTTGTCCGCCGCCTGCTCGGGCGCCAGCTCCAGCACCCGCTGGACGAACACGCCGGGCAGGTGGACGGCGTCGGGGTCGAGCTCGCCGGGTTCGACGAGCCGCTCGACCTCCGCGACCGTGATCCGCCCGGCCATCGCGGCGAGCGGGTTGAAGTTCCGGGCGGCCTTGTCGAAGACCAGGTTGCCGTGCCGGTCGCCGACGGCGGCGCGCACCAGCGCGAAGTCGGTGGTGATGCTCTCCTCGAGCACGTACCGGCGGCCGCCGAACTCGCGGACCTCCTTGGGCGGCGACGCGACCGCGACGGTGCCGTCCGGGGCGTACCGCCAGGGCATGCCGCCCTCGGCGACCATCGTGCCGACGCCCGCGGGGGTGTAGAACGCGGGGATGCCCGAGCCGCCCGCGCGGAGCCGTTCGGCGAGCGTGCCCTGCGGCATCAGCTCGACCTCGATCTCGCCGGCGAGGTACTGGCGGGCGAACTCCTTGTTCTCGCCGACGTAGGAGCCCATCGCCCGCGCGATCCGCCCCGCGGCGAGGAGCTGCCCGAGGCCCCGGCCGTCCAGCCCGCAGTTGTTCGACACGACCGTCAGGTTCCCGGCGCCCCGCTCGTACAGGGCGGAGATCAGGACCGCGGGCACCCCGCACAGCCCGAATCCGCCGACGGCCAGCGAAGCCCCGTCGCCGATGCCGGCGACCGCGTCCGCCGCCGAGGGCACGACCTTGTCCATGTGCCTCCCATTCCGCTCCGGCGGCGCCCGGCCATGCCGCCGGAACCGCCGGTCACCACAGTGGCAGCCGGCGGCGGAGGCCGTGGACATCGTTTTCCGCTGAACGGAAGAACAGCGCTCCGGTCAGGCGCTTTGCGGGAGGCCGAACAGCGGGAACAGGGACGTGTCGAAGAACGCGGAGACGTGCGCGACACCGTCGGCGGTGATCGAGAGGACCTGCAGCTGGTACGGCCGGTGCACGCCCTCCTCGTCGCGCCGGTAGAGGCCGAACGCGGGCTGGCCGTTCGCGGCGGACGGGAGCATGCGCAGCTCCCCCGGCTCGGGGGCGCACTGCGCGGTGATGAGCCGCACGATGGGTTCGGCGCCGACGAACCATTCTGGGAACGGCGGCATCTCCCAGACGGCGTCCTGCTTGAACAGTTCGAGGAGCGCGGCGATGTCGGCGTCCTCGAACGCCTTGGCGTAGCGGTCGAGCAGGTTCCGGACGGACGGGTCGGTGGGCTCGACGAGCTCGTCGCGGGCGGGGCCGTCCTGCTCCAGGCGTTCCCGGGCCCGCTGCAGGGCGCTGTTGACGGCGGCGGTGCTGGTGCCGAGCAGTTCGGCGACCTCGGCGGCCCGCCACTTCAGGACGTCCCGCAGGATCAGCACGACCCGCTGCTTGGCGGGCAGGTGCTGCAGCGCCGCGACGAACGCGAGCCGGGTGCTCTCCCGGGCGGCGACGATGGCGGCCGGGTCGGCGGCGTCCGCGGCGACGACGGCGTCGGGGGCGGGCTCCAGCCACGGCACCTCGGGGGACGCGACGACGGGCCGTTCGGGCTCGTCGCTCGGGGCGCCCAGCCCGGACGGCATGGGCCGGTGGCCGCGCTGGTCGATCGCGGTGAGGCAGGCGTTGGTGGCGATGCGGTACAGCCACGTCCGCAGCGAGGACCTGCCCTCGAAGCGCTCGTAGGACTTCCAGGCCCGCAGGTAGGTCTCCTGGACGAGGTCCTCGGCGTCGTGGATGGACCCGAGCATCCGGTAGCAGTGCGCGAGCAGCTCGCGCCGGTAGGGGTCGGCCCGGTCGAGGAACGCGCGGTCGTCCGCGGCGGCGCGGCCGCCCGCGGGGGCGCGGTCGTCCACGGTCGCGGCGGCGTTCTTCTGCTGCGTGCGGTCGGCTGGCATGGTCGTCGTCACCTTCGCTCGGCGATGTACCTCGCGGCGGCGCGGGCCGGCGGCCGCCCGTTCGTCCCGACCGTAGACCGCCCCACCGACAGAACCCGTGCGCCGCTCCATCCTACGCGGTTGACCTGCGGCGCAGCCGGTGGACGGGTCAGAACTCGAACCCGCCGGGGCGGCCGTTGCGGTCGGCGATCAGCCCGGCGAGGGTCGCGACGGCGATCTCGGCGGGCGTCCGGGACCCGATGTTGAGGCCGATGGGCCGGCGCACCCGGGCGATGTCGTCGTACGGGACGCCGAGTTCGGTGAGCGCGGGGATGTGCGGGGCGGGGTGGCGCGGGTTGCCCATCACGCCGACCCAGCGGACGGGCTGGGTGAGCACGGCGGCCAGCACCCGCCCGAGTTCGGGGCGGTGGTGGTCGGTGACGACGACGTCGGCCGAGGCGTCCAGCGGCGGGAGCGCCGCCGCGCCGTCCCGCCGTTCGTCGGGGTCCACGAGGAAGGTGCGGTACCCGAGGTCGGCGCCGTACCTCAGCAGGTGCTCGGCCACCGGGGTGGCGAAGACGGCGACGAGGGTGCGGTCGCCGGTCCCGGGACGGACGTCGCCGTGCGCGACGGCGCACGCGGTGCCGTCGTCCGCGCCGCCGCGCACGTGCTCGCCGGAGGCGCCGGATGCGGCCGGCGTCGGTGTGCCCATGGCGGAAGTCTGCCGGGCCGCCGCCCGGCGGTCCAGCGGGGCGCGCGCCGCCGCCCGGAACGGCGGAATCGCCGAGAACCGGAGGTGAACCGAGGCGAAACACTTCCGCGGAGGCGGGTATTCCTTCAATGTAAGGTGAACCACCTCACCCCGCAGGCTTCAGGAGGGACCGTGATCGTGAGGCCGGAGGGCGGCCCCCGTGTCGTGGTGGGGGTCGACGACTCCGCCGGCGCGCGCTGTGCGCTCTCCTGGGCGATCGGCGAGGCGCGGCTGCGGCGGCTCCCCCTGCTGGTGGCGCACGCCGCCCCGCTCCCCCCGCACGTGTCGGCGGCCGGGCAGCTCGGCTGCGGCGTCACCGACGCGCTGCGCGGCTCCGGCGCGGACCTCATCGCCCGGCTGCTGTCGGACGTGTGCGACGGCCCGCCGGACGGCGTGGACATGACGGCGCTGGCCCTGGTCGGCGAGCCGGGCGCGACGCTGGTGCGGCTCGCGGGCGAGGACGACATCCTCGTCGTCGGGCACGGCCGCCGGGGAGTGCTGTCGCGGCTGGTGCGCCCGTCGGTGCGGCTGCACTGCGCCCGCCGCTCCCGGGCGACGCTGGTGTGCGTCGGCCCGCCCGCGTTCGACTCGCTGCTCGAGCGGCTCGCGGCCGGGGGCGCGAGCCCGGAGCACGTCCCGGACGAGTCCCGGTTCCGGCGGCTGGGCCGCCGGCTCGGGCTCGACCGGTAGGACCGGCCCGGCCGGTCCCGCCGGCGGGGCCGCCGGCGGGGCGGCGTCAGGCGGGCGGCAGGTCCGCCAGCGCGGCGAGCGCCGCGCGGTGCCGGTCGGGCGACCCGAGCGCGATCGAGTCGGCCTTGGCCCGCTTGAGGAACAGGTGCGCCGAGTGCTCCCACGTGAACCCGATGCCGCCGTGCATCTGCACGCACTCCTCGGCGGCCTTGACCGCGACGGCCGAGCAGTGCGCCTGCGCGACGGCGGCGGCGACCGGCAGGTCGGGGTCCGCGGCGGCCGCGCAGGACGCGGCGTAGCGGGCGGCGGCGCGGGCCTGCGTGATCGACGTCCACAGGTCCGCGAGGCGGTGCTTGAGGGCCTGGTAGGAGCCGATCTGGCGGCCGAACTGGTAGCGGGTCTTGACGTAGGCGACGGTGTCGTCCAGGCAGCGTTCGGCGATGCCGAGCTGCTCGGAGGCGAGCAGCGCGGCGCCGGTCAGCAGCGCGGCGCGGACCGCGTCCGGCCCGTCGGCGACCGGCCGGGCCGGGGCGCCGTCGAAGGCGACGTCGGCGAGGCGGCGGGTCATGTCCAGGGACGTCACGGCGGTGCGGCGCGCGTGGGCGGCGTCCACCGCGTACAGCCCGCCGGCGGCCGGGACGAGGAGCACGTCGGCGGCCATGCCGTCGGCGACGCCCGCGACCGCGCCGGTGAGCGCGCCGCCGGACACGGTCGGCGCGCGGCCGGGGCCGGCCGCCGGGTCGGCGCCGGGCGCGGCGGCGAACGGGACGGCGAGGACGGCGATCGCCTCCCCGGCGGCGAGCCGGCCGAGCAGGTCCCGCTCGCCCGCGGCGAGCAGCGCCGCGGTGGCGACGACGGAGCTGGTGAGGAACGGGACGGGCGCGGCGGCGCGGCCCAGCTCCTCCATCACCACGGCGGTCTCCCGCCAGCTCGCGCCCGCGCCGCCGAGGTCCTCGGGGACGGGCAGCCCGGCGCAGCCGAGCTGCGCGGCGACGGCCGTCCACAGGGCGGCGTCGTGCGGCTCGTCCTTCTCGGTGCCGGCGAGCACGGCCGTCCAGGGGGCCTTGTCCTCGAGGACCTCGCGGACGCTCGCGCGCAGGTCGTTCTCGATCTCGGTGTAGAGGAGGTCGGTCACTTCGGCAGGTCCTTCCACGGCACGTCCTTGTCGACCCGGATCTCGCCGGGCAGGCCGAGGACGCGTTCGGCGATGATGTTGCGCAGGATCTCCGAGGTGCCGCCCTCGATGGAGTTGCCCTTGGCGCGCAGGTACCGGTAGCCGGGCGAGCGGCGGGTGAAGTCGACCTCGGACGGGCGGCGCATCGTCCAGTCGTCGTAGCGCAGGCCGTCGGCGCCGAGCAGTTCCAGCTCGAGCCCGGACGTGCGCTGGTTGATGTCGGCGAAGGCGAGCTTGGCGGCCGAGCCCTCGGGGCCGGGCTTGCCGACCGCGAGCTGCTGGCGGAGCCGCTCGCCGGTGAGGCGGGCGGCCTCGGACTCGACCCACAGCCGCAGCAGGGCGTCGTGCAGCCCGGCGGTGCGCAGCTCGGGGCGGTCCCGCCACAGCTTCGCGACGACGCCGATCATGCCGCCCTCGCGGGGCGCGGCGGCGCCGCCGATCGCGACCCGCTCGTTCATGAGGGTGGTCGTGGAGACGCGCCAGCCGTCCCCGACCTCGCCGAGGCGGTGCTCGTCGGGGATCCGGACGTCGGTGAGGAAGACCTCGTTGAACTCGGCCTCGCCGGTGATCTGCCGGAGCGGCCTGACCTCGACGCCGGGCGCGGTCATGTCGCACACGAAGTACGTCATGCCGCGGTGCTTGGGGACGTCGGGGTCGGTGCGGGTCACCAGGATCGCCCAGCGGGCCTCGTGGGCCATGGACGTCCAGACCTTCTGGCCGTTGACGATCCAGTGGTCGCCGTCGCGGACGGCGCGGGTGCCGAGCGCGGCGAGGTCGGAGCCGGCGCCGGGCTCGCTGAACAGCTGGCACCAGATCTCCTCGCCCGTCCAGAGGGGGCGCAGGAAGCGGCGCTTCTGCTCCTCGGTGCCGAACGCGAGGACCGTGGGGGCCGCCATGCCGAGGCCGATGCCGTTGCGCTCGGGCTGGTTGGTGGGGGCGCCCGCCTCGCGGAACCGCCGGTCGACGGCGGGCTGGAGGGCGCGGGGGGCGCCGAGGCCGCCGTGCCCCTCCGGGTAGTGGACCCACGCCAGGCCGGCGTCGTAGCGGGCCCGGAGGAACTCTCCCGGCTCGGCGGCCGCGGGGTCGTGCTCGGCGAGGAAGGCGTCGACCCTCCTGTCCAGCTCGTCGGCGTCGGGCGGTGCTGTGCTCACAGGGCGGACCTCCGCGCGGTGTCGGGCGGCGCCGCGTGTCGGGCGGCGCGGCGTCGCCATCGGACATACCAACCGGTCGGTATGGCAGGTCCACCCTAGGAACCCGCGCGCACGGGCGTCAACAGGGGCACCCCGTCCGGGCGGACCCGGCACCGGAGGCGGGCGCGAGGGTAACGGCAGGGTCCGGCCCGGCGATGCGCCTTGCCGGGCCGCCCGCGGCTGTGCCACGTTCGCCGCATGGTGACTTTGGCGGGACGGTCGGCGCTGGTCACGGGCGCCTCGTCGGGGATCGGCGCGGCGGTCGCGGAGGCGCTCGCCGCCGCCGGCGCCCGGGTGGGGCTGACGGCGCGGCGTGCGGACCGGCTGGCGGGCGTGCTGGCCCGGTGCCGGGAGCACGCGCCGGGCTCGGCGATGTGGCCGGCCGACCTGGCCGACCCGGACGCCGCGGCGGCGCTGGCCGCGGCGGCCGAGGCGGAGTTCGGCGGCGTCGACGTGCTGGTCAACAACGCGGGGGCGCCGAAGCGGCGGCACGTCCTGGACCTGGCGCCCGCCGACGCCGAGGAAGTGCTGCGGCTGAACTACCTGTCGGCCGTGCGGCTCACCCTCGCGGTGCTGCCCGGCATGGTCGCGCGGGGGCGCGGGCACCTGGTGGCGATCGGGTCGGTGGCGGCGCGGCTCGGCCCGCCGCACGAGGCCGCGTACGCCGCGTCGAAGGCCGCGCTGACCGCGTTCTGGGAGAGCATGGCCGTCGACCTGGACGGCACGGGCGTGCAGGTCCACGTGGTGCAGCCGGCGCTCATCGGCGGCACGGAGCTGTTCGACGCGCGGCCCGGCGAGGAGGAGCCGCTGAGCGACCTCGCGGACGCCCGCCCGCCGGGCGACGTGGCGGCGGCCGTCCTCGAGGTCATCGGCGACGGGCGGTTCGAGCGGTACGTCCCGGACTGGTTCGACCAGATGGCCTCGGGCAAGGCCGCCGACGTGGAGGGCTTCGTCGCCGGGGTCAAGGAGTGGCGCCGCGAACGGCTCGGCGAGATCGCCGGTTCCGGCGCCGCCGCGGGCCCCGCGGAGGGCGTTGCCGCCGCGCCGCCTCCTCAGTAAGGTGAGGAACCGGTGATCTAGATCACATGATCCGGGTCACGGCCGTCCTCGTGCCCCGCCGGGAGGTGCGGATGCTCCCCACCGCCATGTCCCCGACCGCCGGAGGACTGCTCGTGTCGGGCGTGACCGTCCGGTTCGGCGCGCTCACCGCCGTGGACCGGGCCGCGCTCGCCGCGCCCGCCGGCGCGGTCACCGGCCTGATCGGCCCGGACGGCGCGGGCAAGACCACCCTGTGCGACGTCATCAGCGGGCTGCGCCGCCCCAGCGAGGGCACCGTCCGGCTCGGCGGCGCCGACCTCACCGGCGGCGCCCGCGAGCGCGCCCGCCGCGGCGTCGCCCGCACGTTCGAGCGTCCGGGCCCGCTCGGCGGCGCGACCGTGCGGGACGCCGTCCGGACGGCCGCGGTCCGGCACGCGGCGGCCCGCGAGCAGCCCGGCCGGACGGCGCGGGACCGGTGGCGGCGGCGCCGCGCGGCCCGCCGGGACGCGGCCGGAC
Organism: Actinomadura sp. WAC 06369; assembly: GCF_003947565.1. Lineage (NCBI taxonomy): Bacteria > Bacillati > Actinomycetota > Actinomycetes > Streptosporangiales > Thermomonosporaceae > Actinomadura > Actinomadura sp. WAC 06369. The sequence goes on from NZ_QHJN01000027.1 coordinate 27,370, forward strand.
GCGCCGACGAGCTGCTCGCCCGCGTCGGCATCGGCGAGTACGCCCGCCGCTCCGCGCGCGCCGTCCCGCCGGACGTCGCCCGGCTGGCCGAACTGGCGCGCGCTCTCGCCGCGGACCCGTCCGTCCTGCTGCTCGACGAACCGTGGACGGGCCTGCCCGAGCGGCGGTCCCGCGCGCTGGAGGTGCTGCTGCGCGATCTCGCCGCCGACGGCCTGGCCGTCCTGGTCGCCGGGCACGACCTCGAACCGGTCCTCGGCGTCTGCGACGTCGTGCACGTCCTGGACGGCGGCCGGGTCGTCGCGAGCGGCCCGCCCGCCGAGGTCCGCGCCGACGCCCGCGCACGCGGCGCGTACCGGGGCACGCGCGGCCCGGAGGCGCGCCTCCCGGCCGGCTGACCGCACCGCCCGCCCGCGTTCCGGGCGGCGGGCGCCTGGCCGGAGACCGGGGAAGCGGGCCGGGTGATAATGGGGGCCCACCGACCGCCGACCGCGTCGCGGTCGACGCGTCCAGCATCCGGAGGAACGCTGATGGGCACCGCCGACCGTCCCGTGCGCGAAGCACTGCTGGACGCCGCCGCCGCGCTGCTGGTCGAGCGCGGGTACCGGGGACTGCGCATGCGGGACGTCGCGGCCGCCGCCGGGGTGAGCCGGCAGACCGTCTACAACGAGTTCGGCGACAAGTGGGGCCTGGCGCAGGCGGTGGTGATCCGCGACAACGACCGGTACCTCGACGGCATCGACCGGGTGCTGTCGGAGCACGCCGACCTGTTCGACGCGGTGGTCGCGGCCGTGCGGTACACCCTGGAGACGTCGGCGGACGACCAGCTGAAGAAGGCGGTGCTGACGGGGGCCGGCGGGGAGGAGCTGCTGCCGCTGCTGACGACGCAGGCGGAGCCGCTGCTGTTCACCGCCAGCGCGCGGCTCGCCGACCACGCGATGCGGCACTGGCCGGATCTGGACGCGGCGGCGCTGGCCGAGGTCGCGGACGCGGCCGTCCGGCTGACGATGAGCCACCTCATGCTGCCGTCCGGGCCGCCCGAGCGCGCGGCCCGCTCCGTCGCCCGGATGGTGACGGGCTACCTGGCCGCCGGAAAACCGGATGACGGCGCCGGGGGCGCCCGGTAGCGTCTCCCCCGCCTCGCGGCTGCTGAACCCGAGGAGACCGGTGCGCCCCGGACGGGCGCCCGTCCCGCCGTCGCGCCCTTCGCGCGGACGGCTCCTTTCCGTGTTCGGCCGTCACCCGGAGGCTTCCATGCCCGCGGTCCATTCCGCACGTCAAGATCATCGACTCGTCCGCACGGGCGGGCACTGGCTCACGCTGCCCAACCCCCACGGCGTCCCCGCGGAGATCTGCGCGGGGGCGGACGTCCCGCTGGAACCGGCCGCCGTCACCGAGGCGCTGGACCTGCTGGAGACGGCGCGGACCCTCGAGCGGCTCGCCGAGGCCGCGCCGGGCCCGGTCGGGGAGCCGCGCATCGCCCGCGCCGCGTTCACCCCCGACTTCCACAAGGGCGCCGGGATCCCGATCGGGACGGTCCTGGACGTGCGGGACGCGCTGCTCCCGCAGGCCGTCGGCAACGACGTGAACTGCGGCATGCGGCTGGAGGTCACCGGCCTGGACGCCGACCGCGTGCGGGCCCGGCTGGACGGGCTCGAGCGGCGGCTGCGGCACCTGTTCTTCGAGGGCGGCCGCCGGATCGCGCTCACCCCGCTGCAGCGGGAGGCGCTGCTGCGCGACGGCCTGCCCGGGCTGCTGACGACCGGCCCGGCGCCCTGGGCGGGGCTGCGCCCGGAGGACGCCGAGGACTGCCTCGACCGCGTCCACTGCGCCGGGCTGCCCGTCGGGACGGCGGAGGCGTTCGCCGACTGGATCGGCAGCGCGGGCGGGGCGCCGGACGAGCCGAGCCACGACGGCGTCATCGGCGGGATCGGCGGCGGCAACCACTTCGCCGAACTGCAGTACGTGGCGCGCGTCCACGACGCGGCCGCCGCGCACGCGTGGGGGCTGGCGCCGGGCACCGTGACGGTGATGGTGCACAGCGGGTCGCTGTCGCTGGGGCACCAGGCGAACGCGACCGCGCTCGACCGGCTCCGCGCGCGGTGGCCGAAGGGCCTGCCGCGCCCGCGCAACGGCGTCCTGCCGTTCCTGCTGGACGAGCGTTCGGAGCCGGACCGGCGCCGCTATCTGGAGGCGTTCGGGAACGCCGCCAACTTCGCGCTCGGCAACCGGTTCTTCCTCGCGCTGACGATGCGCGCCGGGCTCGCCGCCGAGTGCGGCGGCCCGGACGCCCGGCTCCTGTACGACGCGCCGCACAACCTCTTCTGGCGGGACGGCGGCCGGGCGGTGCACCGCAAGGGCGCGACCCCGGCGGGCGGCCACGCGGAGATGGCGGGCGGACCGTATGCGATGTGGGGCGAACCGGTCATCGTGCCCGGGTCGATGGGCGCGTCCAGCTTCGTGCTGCGCGGGCACGGCGACGCCCGGACGGTCGCGAGCGCGTGCCACGGCGCCGGACGGCGGGTGCCGCGCGGAGCGGCGGCGCGCGGCGGCGACGCCGAGCTGGACGCGTTCCTGCGGGAGTTCCGGGTGGTCACGCCGCTGGACCACCGCGACCCGCGGGCGGCGCGCCGGGCGGACGTCATGGCCGCGTGGCGGCGCGACCTGAAGCAGGAGGCGCCGTGGGCCTACAAGGACATCGGCCCGGTCGTGTCGGCGCTGCACGGCGGCGGCGTCGCGTCGCCGGTCGCGGAGCTGCGGCCGCTGCTCACCGTGAAGGGGTGAGGCCCGGCCGGGGTCAGGGCGCGGCCTCGATGTGGACGACCTTGACCGCGGTCATCTCGTCGAGCAGTTCGGGCCCGTACCCGAAGCCCTCCCCGGAGGCGCCGCGCGGGGTGGCGGCGCCGCCGGGGGCGCCGCCGAACACCGCGTTGACCTTGACGGTCCCGACCGGCAGGTCCCGCCAGGCGCGCCGCGCGTGCGCCATGTCCCGGGTGAGGACGGTCGCGGCGAGGCCGTGCCGGGCGCGGCGCGCGGCGTCGAGGGCCTCGTCGAAGGACGCGACGGCGCGGACGGGCGCGACGGGCCCGAACGTCTCCTCGGCCATGACCGCCATCTGGTCGGTGCAGCCGTCCAGCACGGTCGCCGGGTAGAACGCGCCGGGGCCGTCCGGGATCGCGCCCCCGGCCAGGACCCGGGCGCCGTCGGCGACGGCCTTCTCGACGTGCTCGTGCACCCGGGCGCGGTGCCGTTCGTCCACGAGCGGCCCGAGTTCGGTGGCGGGGTCGAAGCCCGGTCCCGTGCGCATGGCGCGGGCGCGTTCGGCGAGCGCGTCGAGGAAGCCGGCGTGCACCGACTCGTGCACGTAGATCCGTTCGACGGACGTGCAGATCTGCCCGGCGTTCGCGAAGCAGCCGACGGCGGCCTGCTCGGCGGCCCGGTGCGGGTCGACGCCGGCGTCGACGATGAGGGGGTCGGTGCCGCCGTTCTCCAGCAGCGCCTTCGCGCCGTTGCGGGCGGCCAGCTCGGCGATGCGGCGGCCCGCGCGGGTGGAGCCGACGTGCGCGACGACGTCCGGGCGCGGGTCGGCGGCCAGCGCCTCGCCGGTGCGGCCGTCGCCGGTGACGAGGTTGAGGACGCCGTCCGGCAGGGCGCCCGCGAGCAGTTCGGCGAGCAGCGCGCCGGCGTGCGGGGTCCGCTCGGACGGTTTGTGCACCACCGCGTTGCCGGTGACGGCGGCGGCGCCGATCAGCCCGCAGGCGATGGCGACCGGATCGTTCCACGGGGTGATCACCGCGACGACGCCGCGCGGCTCGCGGACCATGAGGTCGGTCGCCGTCGGGCCGCCCTGCAGGCTGCGGCCGCGGTGCAGCGGCCCCAGCTCAGCGTACTGCCGCAGGGTGCCGATCCCGGCCTCGACGCCGCCGCGCGCGTCGTCCGCGGGCTTGCCCATCTCGGTCGTGACCAGCGCGGCCAGCTCGTCGGCCCGCTCCTCGACGGCGTCCGCCGCGGCGTGCAGCGCGGCGCCGCGCTCGGCGGCCGGAACGGCGGCCCAGCCGGGCGCGGCGGCGGCCGCGGCGGACACGGCGTCCTCGACGTCGGCGGCGGAGCAGACCGGCACCTCCCCCACCGGCTCGCCGGTCGCCGGGTCGGCCACCGTGAACGTCTCGTCCCCGGTGCCGCCGCTCCACCGGCCGCCCGCCAGCGTCCAGCCGTCCCGCACCCGCATCCGAACCTCCGCGTCGTCTCCCCGGTCCCCTGTCGTCGCGTCCCGCCTACCCGGGACGGGAGGGTTCAATGGCCGCCGCCCCGATGTCAGTGGCCACTTACCACATCGGCTACGGTGGGGGGCCTGATCGGGCGCCCGGCCTGATCGGACGCCGAACAGGACAGACGCCAGGAGGCTTGCGTGGACTTCGACCTGCCGGAGAGCGCGATCGCGGTGCGCGACGGCGTGCGGGCCATCGCCGGGAAGTACGACCAGGAGTACTGGAGCCGGTGCGACGCCGAGAAGCGGTGGCCCGAGGAGGTGTGGCGGGAGCTGGTCGCGGGCGGCTGGCACAGCCTCGCCATTCCCGAGGAGCACGGCGGCGCCGGACAGGGCCTCCTCGAGCTCGCGGTCGCGCTGGAGTCGCTCGCCGAGGGCGGCGCGGGCGGCGCCGCGTCGTTCATGTACCTGCTCACCCCCGCGTTCGGCGGGCTGACCATCGCCCGCCACGGGACGGAGGCGCAGCGCGCCGAGTTCCTGCCGAAGATCGCCGCCGGGGAGCTGGAGACCTGCTTCGCGATCACCGAGCCCGACGCGGGCAGCAACGCGATGAACATCTCCACCCAAGCCCGCCGCGACGGCGACGGCTACCTGGTGACCGGCCAGAAGATCTGGATCTCCGGCATGGAGCGCGCCGACTTCCTCGTGCTCGTGACCCGGACGATCCCGGCCGCCGAGGCGCGCCCCCGCACCGCGGGCTTCACCGTCCTGCTCGTGGACATCAAGGAGGCCGTCGAGGCGGGCACGCTGACCTACCAGCCGATCCCGAAGCTCGGCACGAACACCGTCGCGTCCAGCATGGTCTTCCTGGACGACGTGCGCGTGCCGGCCGACCGGGTGCTGGGCGAGCCCGACCAGGGCTTCGCCGTCCTGTGGGACATCCTCAACCCCGAGCGCATCCTCGCGGCGGCCGGCGGCGTCGGCTCCGGCGAGCTGGTGCTGCGGATCGCGTGCGACTACGCGCGGGACCGGGCGCCGTTCGGGCGGCCGATCGGCGCCAACCAGGGCATCGCGTTCCCGCTCGCCCGGATCAAGGCTCAGGTCGAGCTGGCCCGGCTGATGACCTACAAGGCCGCCTGGCTGTGGGACCGCGGCCGGCCGTGCGGGTCGGAGGCCAACATCGCCAAGCTCACCGCGGCGGACGCGGCGTGGCAGGCGGCCGACCGCGCGTTCCAGACGCACGGCGGGATGGCGTACTCGCTGGAGTACCCGGTCGCGCGGATGTTCCGCGACGCCCGCATCGCCAAGAACATCCCCGTCGCCGAGGAGCTCGTGCTGGCCCACATCGCCCAGCACGAACTGGGACTGCCGCGCTCGTACTGAGATCCGGTGCCGCCGGGTGTTGCCAAGATCACACCGGCGGGGCGAGCATGAGGGGCACCAGCGCCCCCGTCGCCCGAGGAGACCGCGATGCCCAGGTCCTACGCCAGCGCCGTGATCGACGCGACCGCCGACGACGTGTGGGCCTACCTGCGGGACTTCGGGAACGCCGCGGAGTGGCTGCCGGGCGTGGAGACCGGGGTCATCGAGGACGGCGGCCCGGCCGACCGGGTCGGCTGCGTCCGCCGCCTCATCGGCCCCGGCGACTCGGTGTTCCGCGAGCGGCTCACCGCCCTCGACGACGCCGGCCGCGCCTACCGCTACGAGATCCTCGAGTGCCCGCTGCCGGTGCGGGACGTGCGCGGCCGGCTGCGGGTCTCCCCCGTCGCCGGCCCACCCGGCGGGCCCGCGGCCTCCGCCGGCGCCGGGCGCGCGTTCGTGGAGTGGTCGGCGGACTTCTCCGCCGACACGGCCGACGAACTGGCCATGGGCCGGACGCTCGAACTCGGCATCTACGCGACGGGCCTGGAGGCGCTCGCCCGCCGGTTCGGCTGACGCGGGACCGGCGGGCGTGCCCGGACCGGCGGTCAGCCGAACTCGGGCGAGCGCTTCTCGCGGAGCGCCGCCACGCCCTCGCGCACGTCCGGTCCGGTGAACCCGAAGAACTCCATCGCCAGCGACGCGTCGAACGCCGGTCCCGCCGAGCGCAGCCAGTTGTTGAGCGCGTGCTTGGTGAACTGGATCGCCTCGGCGGGCCCGGCGGCCAGCCGCCCCGCGATCTCCAGCGCGCGGTCGTGCACCTCGGCGTCGTCCACGCACAGCGACACCAGGCCGATCCGCTCGGCCTCCTCGCCCGTCAGGACGTCGTTGAGCAGCAGGTAGTACTTCGCCTTCGCCATCCCGCACAGCAGCGGCCAGACGATCGCCGCGTGGTCGCCCGCCGCGACGCCCAGCCGGGTGTGCCCGTCGATGATCTTCGCCGAGCGGCCCGCCACCGACACGTCCGCGAGCAGCGCCACCGCGAGCCCCGCGCCGACCACCGGGCCCTGGATCGCGCTGACCACCGGCTTCGCGCAGTCGATCACGTTCATCACGATGTCGCGCGCCTCCCGCATGATCCGGCGGCGCGCCGCGTGGTCGCCCATCATCTCCTCGATCATGGACAGGTCGCCGCCCGCCGAGAACGCCTCGCCCTCGCCGCGCACCACGATCGCGCGCACCTCGTCGTCGGCGTCCGCGTCCCGCCAGATCCGCGCGAGCTCCCCGTGGCCCACCGTGTCGACCGCGTTCAGCCGCCCCGGCGCGCTCAGCGTCACCCGCAGCACCCCCGGCGCCGCCCAGTCGATCCGCAGCCGCTCGTACGTCCCGTACCGGTCGCTCATGACGCCTCCCGCTCGCAGTGACCGAATGCCGTTCGCAATCGTGCCACGGCGTACGCCACCGCCTCGGCACCGGCGTCGAAGACCTCCGGCATCAGGAAGAACGAGTGCACCACCCCGTCGTAGCGCCGCAGCTCGACCGGCACCCCCGCCGCCGCGAGGCGCCGCGCGTACGCCTCGCCCTCGTCCCGCAGGATGTCGTACTCCGCGGTGATCACCGTCGCGGGCGCGGCCCCGCGCAGGTCGGGGGCGCGCAGCGGCGCCAGCCGCGGATCCCGCGGGTCGGCGCCGCCGCGGTACAGGTCCATGAACCGGGACAGCGCGGCGGCGTCCAGCCCGTACCCGCTGCCGTACTCCCGCCAGCTCGGGGCGTCCCGCGCCGTGTCCGTCACCGGGTAGACCAGCAGCTGGTGCGCCAGCCCGACGCCCCGGTCGCGGGCGAGCAGCGCGACCGCCGCGGCGACGTTGCCGCCCGCGCTGTCCCCGGCCACCGCCACCGCCCCCGGTCCCGGCCGGATCCCGAACCGCCCCGGCTCCCGGACGGCCGCCGCGACGACGGCCCACGCGTCGTCCACCGCGGCCGGGAACGGGTGCTCGGGCGCCAGCCGGTACCCGACGCTCAGCACGGCGCAGCCCGCGTCCGCCGCGAGACCGCGGCACAGGCCGTCCACGTTCTCGACCCCGCCCAGCACCCAGCCGCCGCCGTGCAGGTAGACCACCGCGGGCAGCGGCCCCTCCGCCGGACGGTACAGCCGCACCGGCACCGGACCGTCCGGGCCCCGCACGGCCAGGTCGTCCACGAAGGGCAGCTCGCGGCGCCCCACCGGGAACACCGCGCCGACCCGCTCCCGCATCTCCTCGATCGTGGGTTCCGGCTCGCCCGGGGGCACCGCCGTCCACCTGCGCAGCATCTGCAGGAAGCTCACGGTCTGCGGGTGCAGCGGCATGCGGCGACCTCCGGGGGGAAGCGACGGAAACTACCGGTTCGTCTTCCCCGCCCTCGGGACGCCAACCGCTACCCGCCGCGCGCCGCCGACACCAGCGCCTCGAACAGCCGGCCGTCGTCCCCCTCCTCGGGATGCCACTGCACGGCCACCCCGAACCGGTGCCCCTGCACCTCCGCGGCCTCGACGACCTGGTCGTCCGCCCACGCCACCGCGGCCAGCCCCTTCCCGAGCCGCCCCACCGCCTGATGGTGCAGCGTCGGCACGTCCGCCGACTCCCCGAGCACCTTCCCGATCAGGCTGTTCGGGGCGATCCGCACCGCGTGCGCCCCCATCGCGGCCGGCACCGGCGCGTGCCCCTCGTGCCCGACCGCCTCCGGCAGATGCTGCACGAGCGTCCCGCCCCGCGCCACGTTCAGGATCTGCAGGCCCCGGCAGATCCCCAGGAACGGGACGTCCGCGTCCACCACGGCCCGGGCCAGCGCGAGCTCGAAGCGGTCCCGCTGCGGCTGCGGCGGATCCGTCTCGGGGTGCCGCTCCGCCCCGTACAGCTCCGGGTCCACGTCGCCGCCGCCCGCGAGGACGATCCCGTCGAGCCGCTCGACCAGCGCGCCCACGCCGCGCAGCGACGCCGCCGGGGGCAGCAGCACCGGCACGCCGCCGGCCCGCTCCACCCACCGCGGGTACGGGACCGGCAGGAGCGCCGCCTCCCGCACCCACATGCCCCAGCGCGCCGGCTCCTGGCACGCGGTGATGCCGATGAGCGGCATCCGGCCGGGCTCTGACATGGGTCGTTCCCCTCTCCCGGCCGGTGTCGGCGGCCGGGCGGCTCGTCCGTCAGGAGAGTCCCCCCACCCTGTCGTCCCGCCTCCCCCGCCGCAAGAGGGCGCACCCGGCGCGGGCGCCTCACCAGCCCGCGCGTTCCCGCAGATAGGCGCTCGTCTCCGCGTCCGCCGGGTAGAACGACTCGATCGCCAGCTCCGCGACCGTGATGTCGACCGGCGTCCCGAACGTCGCGATCGTGCTGAAAAACGACAGATCCCGGTCGTCCACCCGGATCCGCAGCGGAACGAACACCTCGTGGTCCGCCGGCGGCGCGATCGCCTCGCCGACGTCCCCCGGGAAGTCGCGCAGCTCCCGGTACAGCTGCGCCAGCGACGCGTCCGCCGTCAGCCGGACGTGCCGCCGCACCCGGTCGATCATGTGGGCGCGCCACTCCGCCAGGTTCAGGATGTTCTTCGCCATCCCGTCCGGGTGCATGCTGAGCCGCAGCACGTTCAGCGGCGGCTCCAGCAGCTCCGGCGGCGCGCCGTCCATGAACAGCGCCGCCGCGCCGTTCGCGTCGATCAGGTTCCAGAACCGGTCCACCACCACCGCCGGGAACGGCTCGTGCCCCCGCAGCACCTGCTTCAGCGCCGCCCGGACCGAGTCCATCCGCGGCTCCTCGATCGGCGTCTCCTCGAACACCGGCGCGTACCCGGCCGACACCAGCAGCAGGTTGCGGTCCCGCAGCGGGACGTCCAGGTGCTCGGCCAGCCGCAGCACCATCTCCCGGCTCGGCGCCGACCGCCCCGTCTCGACGAAGCTCAGATGCCGCGTCGACACGCCCGCCTCGGACGCCAGCTCGAGCTGGCTCAGCCTCCGCCGCTGCCGCCACGCCCGCAGCCGCTCCCCGACCGGCCGCACCTCGTTCATGATCGTCGTCACCGCACCGACGCTACCGGCCCGCACGTCACGGCGGCGATGACGTCGGAGGTAATGGACGCGCCGCCGCCCGGTCGCGAGGCTGGCCCGGTCCGCAGTCCGGAGGAGGAACCATGCAGCCCAGTCCCGACCTGCTCGTCGACGCGATGCCGTTCGCCCGCGCCCTCGGCGTCGAGATCGACACCGCGGGCCCCGACGAGGTCACCGGCGGCCTCGACTGGGCGCCCGACCGCTGCACCGCGGGCGGCGTCCTGCACGGCGGCGCCCTCATGGCCCTCGCCGACACCCTCGGCGCCGCGTGCGCGTTCCTCAACCTGCCCGACGGCGCGTCCACCACGACGCTCGAGTCCAAGACGAACTTCTTCCGCGGCGTCCGCGAGGGCCGCGTCCGCGGCACGTCCCGCCCGCTGCACGCGGGCCGCACGGTCGTCGTCGTCCAGACCGACCTGCACGACGGCGAGGGCCGCCGCGTCGCGCAGGTGACGCAGACCCAGGCCGTCCTGCGCCCCTGACGGTCCGGCCGGGGTACCCGCGCCCCGGGTCACTCGCGGACGTGCTCGTCGAAGAACGCGAGGATGCGGGACCAGCCGTCGGGGGCGTTCTCGCGGCCCTTGCCCATACCGAAGACGATCTTCGAGACGGGGCCGAGCGGGCCCGGCGGCTCGCTGTCGGTGAGGAAGCCGTGCCCCGTGCCCGGGTACTCCTTCACGTCGTGCGGCACGCCGGCGTCCGCCAGCACCCGCTCCAGCTTCCGCGCCGCCCCGCGGAGCGTGGGGTCGGCGGCGCCGTAGCCGGCGACGATCGGGCACGCGTCCCGCAGCGCCTCGTCCGGACGGCGGGGCAGCATGCCGTAGTTGACCGCGGCGGCCCGGAAGTCGTACCGGGCGGCGGCGACGAGCGCGAAGCCGCCGCCCATGCAGAAGCCGCACACGCCGACGGCGCCGGTGCAGTCGGCGCGTCCGGCCAGCCAGGCCCGCGTCGCCTCGATCGCGTCGTAGGTCGCGCCCCGCCCGGCGCGCATGTCCCGCATCGCCTTGGACACGCACCGCAGCCACGGCGCGCCGCCGTACAGGTCGGGCAGGACGGCGAGGTAGCCGTGCGCGGCGAAGCGGTCGGCCTGGGCGCGCATGTCCGCGGTCGCCCCGAGGGCCTCGAACAGGACGACCACGCCGGGCCAGGGGCCCTCGCCCTCGGGGACGGCCAGGTACCCGGGCAGGTCGCGTGCTCCGGTGGGAATCTCGACGTCGGTCATACCGCCCAAGCCTCCCCCACCCAGGCCTTGCCGCCCAACCCCAAAACTGGTCCCGTCAAGCCCCTGCCTTAATCGGACCGAAGTCAACGCCACCCTTGATCGCTGCCGCCCCCGACACGACCACCTTTCCGTTCCGGCGAACCAGGAGCAATCCATGAGGGACACTTGCACAGTGAATGCCACCCTCGTATTCCTGATACTCATCATGATATCCTGCGGAATTCCAATAGCGACTCGAATGTCCGCGCCCGTGATTGACAAGCGGACGATTGCGCTTGGAAAGCAGCGATACGATGTATCCTGGCCGCAGGTTATGGAACGACTGTCCATTGGGCATAACACGCCGCATGCCGGTGCGGTCATCAATGCGAACGTTGGCGCTGATGCCGGCCTTGATCGCCAGAACTTGCAATGCGTCGGCCAGCAACGGCGATGCCGTGTAGATGACCCGGTGGCCTGTCTTCGGGTGCGTGCTTCCGTCTCCGACCACCATGGCCGACAGGAAGATCCGTAGGATTTCCGGGGTCCAGCCGTGAACGACCGGAGGGACGCGCTTGTCGGGAGCATGACCCAACTCGGCAAGGAAATCGCGGAGTGCTACACATTGGGTACGGACACCACCGTTACCAGAATTCGGCACATAGGTCGGCAGTCCCATCGCTCGAATGGTTCCGACCATCTCATCCAGCACCGGCCCTCTGTTCTGGGCAAGAGCAATTTGGTGGCCGTTGACAGAACCCTCGGCCAGGTAATACCCGAGGAACTTGGCGAACGGTCCGACCGGAAACGTCGCACCCGGATACTTGCGCGTGCACCGCCTCCCACCCCGGACCCATGAGCGGGAGGTGCCCTGAATCTCGACATCGGCGTCGGTACCGCTCAACCACTTCGCGGTTTTGTCGTAGCGGACTCGTTTATGGTGAAGCGCTCGCGGGGTTTCCAAGCCGAAGGGCTGTTCGCCGCGCCTGGCCGCGCGGGTGTCATGCCGCAGGATCCAGAGCAGAGTCTCGTCACCGACGAGCAGATCGACCTGCTCGGACCGGACCCTGTACAACCGCCCGCGGTACTCGCGATGAGAGAAGGCGAGGGGCTGCTGGTATTCCAGAGCCCCCGATACCGGATCGACAGCCCCCAAGGCCTCCCGGCCATCGATCTCCGGCCACGGCACCCATCCGCGGTCGGTCAGCACCGCTGTCCGGTCGTCGTATCCGACCGCCATTGCACCCCCCGATTCCCGACGACACCGCCATGAGACATCACAGCACGTGCCACTGACATCGCGGTGGGTGAACGTCATGTCGACGTCAGGGGGCCACGCGACCGTTCGTCTCGAAGGCGGCGTGGGTCAACGGCATGAGCGCGGCCCACTGCTCCTCCATCTGCTCGGCGACCATCTCGATCTCGCGCTGGGGGAACGAGGGGAACGTCGAGTCTTCGCGCTTCGTGCGGAGGGACAGGAAGTTCATCAGGGCTCGCGCGTTGCACGTCGCGTACATGGACGAGTACAGGCCCACCGGCAGAACGGTCCGCGCGACCTCCCGCGCGACTCCCGCCTCGAGCATTTCCACGTACGCGCGGTAGGACTGCCGGTAGCTGTCCTTTGTGGCCTCTGTCACGAGCTTGTGCTGCTCGGGAGTGCCGTCCACGAACACGTACTTCCCCGGCTTGCCCTCCTGCACGAGCTTCCGGTCGGCGGCCGGCACGTAGAAGACCGGCGCCAGCCGCCTGTACCTGCCGCTCTCCTCGTTGAAGGAGAACGTCCGATGCCGCATGAGCTCACGGAACACGAAGATCGGTGCCTGCACGTAGAAGGTCATCGAGGAGTGCTCGAAGGGGGTCCCGTGCCGGTCCCGCATCAGAAAGTTGATCAGCCCCTTGGAGCGCTCCGGGTCGGCGTCCAGTTCTTCGAGCGAGTTCTCGCCCTTGGTCGACACCCGAGCGGCCCACAGCACGTCGGCGTCCGATGCCGCCGACTTGATGAGCTCCACCTCCACGTCGCTGCGGAACTCGACGTCCATCGCTTCGGCACCCGTCACCGGACTCCCCCTCACACCTTCGAACCGGCCGCGGCAACCCTACCGGAGACGGTTGGAGGTCCGGCCGGGGCCGTCAGGTGCGTTCGGGTGTCACGCTGCTGGATGTATGACGCACACTGGAGGGATTCGTCCGGGGTCGGAGGGACGCGACGGACGTCGCACGAACGGGGCGCGTCCCGGAGAGGAGCGGCTGATGGGGCCCGAACTGAAGGTGCTGGGAGCCTGCCCGCTGGACTGCCCCGACGGCTGCTCCTGGGTGGTCACGGTCCGGGACGGCGAGGCGGTGCGGCTGCGCGGCAACCCCGAGCACCCGTACACGCGGGGCGCGCTGTGCGCGAAGGTGAACCGGTGGCTCGAACGGGCGGCCCAGCCCGACCGGATCCTGCACCCGATGCGGCGGGTGGGCCGCAAGGGCGAGGGGCGGTTCGAGCGGATCTCGTGGGACGAGGCGCTCGACGAGATCGCGGAGCGCCTCGGGGACGCCGTGCGGGAGCACGGCGGCGAGGCGGTCTGGCCGTACTGGGGCACCGGGACGCTGGGCTACCTGCAGGGGCTCGAAGGGTACTCGGGGCGCCGGTTCTTCAACGTGCTCGGCGCGTCCGCGCACTACGCCAACATCTGCTCGGCGGCGGGCGCCGCGGGCATGGAGGCGACCGTCGGCTCGGCGGGCGGCATGGACCCGGAGGACCTCGCGCACGCGCGGCTGATCCTGCTGTGGGGCTCGAACCCGCTGACGAGCGGCCACCACGTGTGGAAGTTCGTGCAGGACGCGCGGAAGGCCGGGGCGCACCTGGTGGCGATCGACCCCGTGCGGACGCGGACCGCGCAGCAGGCGGACGAGCACCTCGCGCCGCTCCCCGGGACCGACGCGGCCCTCGCGCTCGGGCTGCTGAACGTCGTCGTGGCGGCGGGCGGACAGGACGAGCGGTTCCTGCGCGAGCACACGGCGGGCTGGGCCGAGTTCCGCGAGCGGATCGCGGAGTTCCCGCCGGAGCGGGCCGCGCGGATCACCGGGGTGCCGGTGGAGCGGATCACGGCGCTCGGCGAGCGGATCGCCCGCACCCGGCCGACCGCGATCCGCGCGACGCAGGGGCTCCAGCGGCACGCGGGCGGCGGGACGGCGCTGCGGGTGCTGGCGGGGTTCGCGGCGGTGACCGGCGACTGGGCGCGGCGCGGCGGCGGGCTGGCGTTCTCCACGTCCGGCCACAACCGGCTGGACAAGGCGGCGCTGTGGCGCGACGACCTGCGGCCGGGGCCGGTGCGGACGCTGTCGATGACGCGGCTCGGCGAGGCGCTCCTGGACGTCCAGGACCCGCCGGTCAAGGCGCTGTTCGTGATCGCCGCGAACCCGGTGGGCAGCACCCCGCACCAGAACCGGGTGCGGGCGGGCCTGGCGCGCGAGGACCTGTTCACCGTGGTGCTGGAGCAGTTCCCGACCGACACGGTCGACTACGCCGACATCGTGCTGCCGGCGACGGCGCAGCACGAGCACATGGACCTGCACGAGGGCTACGGGCACCTGTACCTGACGTGGAACGAGCCGGCGGTGGCGCCGCCCGGCGAGTGCCTGCCGACGACGGAGACGTTCCGCCGGCTGGCGCGGCGGATGGGGCTGACCGAGCCGAGCCTGTACGACTCGGACGAGAGCCTCGCCGAGCAGCTCGTCGCGTCCGGCCATCCGTGGATGGCGGGCGTCACGCTGGACCGGCTGCGCAAGGAGGGCTTCGTGCGCATGTCGGTGCCGGACCCGTTCCTGCCGTACGCCGAGGGGTTCCCGACGCCGTCCGGGCGGCTGGAGTTCCCCCGCGACGCCGCGTACGTCCCGCCCGCGGAGGTCGCCGACCCGGACCGGGCGGCGCGGTACCCGCTGGCGCTGATCTCGGCGGCCTCGCACGAGTTCCTGAACACGCAGTTCGCGAACAACCCGGAGCTGCGGCGGCGGTCGGGCGGCCTGGCCGTCCGGCTCCATCCGGACGACGCCGCCGCACGGGGCCTGGCGGACGGGCAGCCGGTCCGGGTGGCCAACGACCGGGGCGGCTTCGACGCCGTCCTGCGGGTGACCGACCAGGTCAGGCCGGGCGTCGCGGCGACGAGCAAGGGGCACTGGGCCAAGTTCTCCGGCGGCTCGAACGCCAACGCGGTCGTCGCCGAGCGCGACACCGACCTCGGCGCGGGACCGGTCTTCCACGACACCCGCGTGGAGGTCACCGCGCGCGCCTGACCGCGGCACCGCAGTGCCGCGGCCCCCCGGCGCGGACGTCCGGAACGGCGCGTCCGCGAAGAATGCCGCTCCGCGCGGCTCCGCTCGGTACGGTGTCGCCCGGAGGAAACCATGACGATCGATGCCGATCCGGGCGCCCTGCTCGACCGGGCCCGGAAGTACGAGCGGCAGGGCCGCCCCGAGGAGGCCGCGAAGGCGTTCGGGGAGGCCGCCGGACGGCTGGCGGCGCGCGGCGACCGGGCCGCCGCGGCCGGGGTCGCGGCCCGCCGGGCGCGGGCGCTCGCGGCGGCCGGGCGCGTCGACGACGCGCTCCGGGTGCTCGCGGCCGCCGAGGAGGCGGCCGGTCCGGCGGGCGGGGAGCTGCGCGCGGCGCTCGACGGGCACGCCGCGCACGTCCTGGCCGCGGCCGGGCGCGCGGGCGAGGCGGCGCGGCGGGCGTGGGCGGCGATGGCCGCGTTCCGCACGCTGGGCGACGACCGCCGCGCGGACGTCGCGGGCGTCCACGCGGCGCGGCTCATCGTCGAGGACGCGGGGCCCCGCGCGGCGGTGGAACCGCTGCGCGACCTGCTGGGGCGGCTGGCGCCGGACGGCGACGGGCACCGCCGGGTCGCGCGCCTGCTGGCGGACGCCGAGCGGCGGCCCGACCGCGACTTCGACGTGCTCGTCACCGACCCGAACGGGGCGGGGTGGGGCGCGCTCGCGGCGGCGCTCGGCGTGGGCGCGCACCTGGCCGTCGGCAACGGCGTCGCGTGGAACACGCTCGGCGAGCCGGGATCGCGGGACGACCGCGTGCTGCTGGAACGCGACTGGGGCGTGACCGACGCGGCGGGCTGGCGGGAGCAGGTCCGGGCGCTGCTGGACGCGGAGAACTCCGACCCCGGCATCCAGATGGTCCTCGACCGGCGGGCGCCCGGCATGGAGCCGGCCTCGTGGCGGGCCGCGATCGCCGGGTGGTGCGCCGAGCGGAACGTGTCGGAGGCGACCACCCGGAACGTGATCGAGATGTCGGGGCTGGTCCTGCGGTACGAGGAGCGGTTCCGCGCCGACGGTCTGCTCGGGCCGGACGAGCTGGTGGAGAGCGTGTACGGCTACGACTTCGGGCGCGCCGTGAACATGGCCCGCTGGGGTCTGGGCGCCGGGTTCTGCGAGGCCGACGAGGCCGAGCGGTGCGTCCTGACGGCCGGGCGCCGCGCCCACCAGGTGTACTCGTCGTGGGAGTCGTTCTCCGCCGGGTACGTGCTCGGCCGGATGCTGCGGTTCGACGAGGGCGAGTTCGGCCAGTGGTACGCGCGCTCGGTGGTCGGGCACCGCATCCTCGCCGAGGACCCCGCCAGCCCCTGGCGCCGCATGGCGTGGGGCTGACGGGCGCGGGCGGCGGCCTCAGGCGAGGGCGTCGATCTCCGCGGTGAGGGCCCGCTTGGCGGCGCCGTCCAGGCAGGACGCCGCGACGGCGTTGCGGGCGAGCGCGGCCAGTTCGGCGCGGCCGAGCCCGAACGCCGCGGCGGCGGCGCGGTACTCGCCGGTCAGCGTGGTGTCGAACATGGGCGGGTCGTCGCTGTTCAGCGTGACGAACAGGCCGGCCTCCAGCATGCGGGGCAGCGGGTGGTCGGCGAGCGCGGCGACCTGGCCGGTGCAGACGTTGGAGGTCGGGCAGACCTCGAGGGGCGTGCCGGTGTCGCGGAGATGCGCCATCAGCCGCTCGTCGCGGACGCAGGCGATGCCGTGCCCGAGCCGCTCGGCGCCGAGGTGCTCGATGGCCTCCCACATCGTCTCGGGCCCGGTCATCTCGCCGGCGTGCGGGAGGCTGCGGAGCCCGGCGGCGCGGGCGGCGCGGAACGCGTCCCGGATCTCGTCGCGGATCGCGGCGCGCATCTGCTCGATGCCGCCGATCCCGAAGCCGACGAGCGCCTCCGCCGGGTGCTCCAGCGCGGCGGTGACGGTGCCCTTCACCCCTTCGATCCCGAAGTCGGCGGGGATGTCGTAGATGTAGGCGACCTGGATGCCGTGCAGCTCCCGCGCCCGCCGCGCGGCGATGTCGAGCGCCTCGCGCACCGCGTGGTGCGGGATCCCCGCGCGGGTGTGCGCCTGCGGGGTGACGGTCAGCTCGACGTACCGGACGTTCTGGGCGGCGAGGTCGCGGGCGGCGCCGAGCACGAGCGTCGCGACGTCCTCGGGCGTCCGGACGAGGTGGTTCACCCGGTCGTAGACCTGGGCGAAGTGGGGGAAGTCGGTGAACTTGTAGAACGCGCGCAGCTCGCGCTCGTCCACGGGCACCCCGCCGTCGGGGTGCCGGCGGGCGAGTTCCAGGACGGTCGGGACGGACGCCGAGCCCACGAGATGCACGTGGAGTTCGACCTTGGGCAGGGCGTCGATGAAAGCCTCGATGGACGTGGTCTGGGTCAGCACGCGGCGACGCTAACAGCGGCACGAGCGGCCGGAACAGGGAAACCGGGCGAACCTGCCACGAAATTGTGAAGTTCCCCCGAAGCGGGCACGATGGGGGTGTGCGCGCGTCCCGGTTGATCTCACTCGTCCTGCTTCTGCAGTCGCGCGACCGCATGACGGCGGCCGAGCTGGCACGGGAGCTGGAGGTGTCGGAGCGAACCGTGTACCGGGACGTCGAGGCGCTCTCGGCCGCCGGGGTCCCGGTGTACGCCGAGCAGGGCCGCGCCGGGGGCTACCGCCTCGTCGCCGGGTACCGGACCCGGCTGACCGGGCTCAGCCGGGAGGAGGCCGAGGCGCTCTTCCTGTCGGGCCTGCCGGGCCCGGCCGGGGACATGGGCCTCGCCGACGCCGTGGCCGCCGCCGAGCTGAAGGTGCTCGCCGCGCTGCCGGGCCCGCTGCGGGACGCGCCCGCCCGCGCCGGGCAGCGGTTCCACCTGGACGCGCCCGGCTGGTTCCACGCCCCGGCGCCTCCGCCGCTGCTGCGCGGGCTCGCCGCCGCCGTGTGGTCGGACGCGGAGGTCGAGTTGCGGTACCGGCGCAAGGACGGCGAGGTGACGCGGACGGCCGACCCGTACGGGCTCGTCCTGAAGAACGGCACCTGGTACCTGGTGGCGCTCGTCGACGGGCGGGGCCGCACGTACCGGGTGGACCGGATCGCGGCGGTGGCGCCGACGGGCGCGACGTTCGACCGCGACGTGGACTTCGACCTCGCGGAGTACTGGCGGGAGCAGGCGGACGCGTTCGCCCGGTCGATGCTGCACGAGGAGATCACCGTGCGGCTCGGCCCGGAGGGGATGCGCCGGCTGCGGTTCGCGGCGACCGAGCACGCGGTGCGCCGGGCCGTCGAGGCAGCCGGGGAGCCCGACGCGGACGGGTGGCGGACGACCGTGCTGCCGGTCGAGTCGCTCGACGTCGCGGCGACCGAGATGCGGATCCTCGGCGCGGACGTCGAGGTGCTGGGCCCGCCGGAGCTGCGGGCGCGGATGGCCGAGACCGCCGCCCGGCTCGCGGCGCTGTACGCGCGGCCGGGCGGCGGCGGTGGCCGCGGGGACGGCGGTACCTGCGACGGCGGTTCCAAGGACGGTGCCGACGACGGTGCCGACGACGGCACGCGGGTCAGCGGTAGCCGGTGACGTCGGCGGGCCTGCCCGCCATCGCGACCTCGGTGATGTAGGTGTAGGCGTCCGGCCGGCTGCCGTCGACGTCGGTGAACCCGTAGACCTTCGCGAGCCCGCCGCTGGACTGCGACGTCCCGTTCCAGCGGGCCCGCTCCGGGTCGGCCGCGAGGGCCGCGACGGCGCGGCCGACGAACGCGGGCGTCTCGGAGATCGCGAAGTGCGGATCCTTCGCCGTCCCGTCGGTCCAGGTGTCCTCGGTGACGCCGAAGTGCTCGAGCATCGCCTCCGACCGCAGCCAGCCGGGCGTCACCGACACGGCCGTCCCGCCGTACGGGGCGATCTCCACGGACTGGGCGAGCGCCATGCGGATCACGGCGGTCTTGGCCAGGTCGTAGAAGTAGCCGCAGTCCTTGCGGTAGTCCGCGTTGAACTCGGCGGTCCCGTCGGTGATCTCGACGACGAGACCGCCGGGCTCGCGGACCAGCAGGGGCAGTGCCGTGTGGCTGGTGACGGCGTGGGTGTCGACGGCGAGCCGCAGCATGCGCAGCCCGTTCTCCAGCGACTGCTCCCACAGCGGCTTGCCGAACTCGAAGAGGTGGTCGCTGCCCCAGATGTCGTTGACCAGGACGTCGAGCCGGCCCCGTTCGCCGTCGATGCGGCGGACGAGGCCGTCCACCTGCGCGGGGTCCAGGTGGTCGACCCGGACGGCGATCCCCTCGCCGCCCGCCGCCGTGACCAGCTCGGCGGTGTCCTCAATGGTCTCGGGACGGTCCATCTCCGACCGCGCGGACCGGGTGGTCCGTCCCGTGCAGTACACGGTGGCTCCGGCGGCGCCGAGCTCGACGGCGATGCCGCGGCCCGCGCCCCGGGTGGCGCCGGCGACCAGCGCGACCTTCCCCGCCAGCGGCGCGCTCTCGGTTTCGTGCTCGCTCATGCCGCCGATGCTGGCAGCGAAACCTGACAGCGCGCGTCAGTCTTCGGCCGGGCCGCCGGAGATCTTCTCCGGCGTCAGCCGAAGATGCTGACGCCGCCGGGGCCGACGAGCAGGCCGACGACGATGAGGACGATGCCCCAGAGGAGGTCGCGACGGGCGATCAGGACGTAAGCGCCGGCGATCACGAGGATCACCGCGATGAGCCAAAGAATGAACATCATGGCTCCGGGGTCCCCCGGTAGATGACCACGAAACACCCAACTCGATCCGGCCGACCGAAAACCGGGTTCTGTGCCCGGCAAAGGAGGCCCCGGGCCATGGCCGCCGACGCGGAGGAGGGAGCGCGCCTCCCTCCTCCGCCGGGATAACGGCGATCACGCGCGCCGCGAGCGGCGCGGTGGCCGAACCCCGATTCTGCCGTGCCGGACCGGACGAAGTCAGCACCTCAAGGACCATTTTCGGCAGTCCGCAATCCGCCTCCGGAACGATGTTCGGTTCATCACTCCGGAGGGGGCGGCGGACCGGGCCGCCCGCCCGCCCGGGACCGGAGACGGTCAGCGGCAGAGCCGCAGCACGTTCGCCACGATGCGGTGCCCGGCGCCGCCCGCCGCCGTGAGGATCGACTCCGGATGGAACTGGACGGCCCAGCGCCGCCGCTCCGCGTTCTCGATCGCCATCACCACGTCCCCGGTGGTCGCCGTCACCTGGAAGCCCCGCACCCGGTCGGGCGTGGCGTGCAGCGAGTGGTAGCGGGCGGCGGTGAACTCGTCCGGGAGCCCCTCGAACAGCCCGCCGCCGGTCACCTTCACCTGGCCGGGCTTGCCGTGCGACGGCTCGGGCAGCAGGTCCAGGGAGCCGCCCGCGTGCTCGACCATCGCCTGCAGGCCGAGGCAGACGCCGAAGACGGGCAGGCCCCGGGCGTCCAGGGCGTCCAGCAGGTCTCGCGTCGCGAAGTCGTCCGGGCGTCCCGGCCCCGGCGACAGGACGACCAGGTCGGGGGCGTGCTCGTCCAGGAGCCGCGCGGGGAAGCCGTGCCGGAGCGTGACCACGCCGGCGCCGTGCTGCCGGAAGTAGTCGGCGAGGGTGTTGACGAACGAGTCCTCGTGGTCGACGAGCAGCACCTTCAGCCCGTCCCCCGGGCGCTCCGGCGCGGGCTCCGGCTCCCGGTCCGCCTCCGGCTCCGCGCCGTCCCGCGCGGTCGCCGCGAGCGCGCCCAGCAGCGCGCTCGCCTTCAGGTGCGTCTCGCGCTCCTCCTCGTCGGGGTCGGAGTCGTAGAGCAGCGTCGCGCCCGCCCGCACGGTCGCGACGCCGTCGCGGATCTGCGCCGTCCGGAGGGTGAGGCCGGTGTTCATGGACCCGTCGAACCCGACGAACCCGACCGCGCCGCCGTACCAGCGGCGCGGCGAGTCCTCGTGGTCCTCGATGAACTGCATCGCCCACGTCTTCGGCGCCCCGGTCACCGTCACGGCCCACATGTGGGTGAGGAACGCGTCGAGCGCGTCGAACTCCGGCCGCAGCCGCCCCTCGATGTGGTCCACGGTGTGGATGAGCCGCGAGTACATCTCGATCTGCCGGCGGCCCAGCACCCGCACGCTGCCCGGCACGCACACCCGCGACTTGTCGTTGCGGTCCACGTCCGTGCACATCGTCAGCTCGGACTCGTCCTTCGCCGACGCCAGGATCGTGCGGATCTGCTCGGCGTCCTGCAGCGCGTCGCCGCCGCGCTTGATCGTCCCCGCGATCGGGCAGGTCTCCACGCGGTCGCCGGTCACCCGCACGAACATCTCGGGCGACGCGCCCACCAGGTACTCGCCGTCACCGAGGTTGAACAGGAACTCGTACGGCGCCGGGTTCGTCTCGCGCAGCCGCTCGAAGAACGCGGCGGGCGAGTCGCAGCGGCCGTGCATGGCGTGGCCGGGCGTCACCTCGAACAGGTCGCCGCGGACGAACCGCTCCTTGGCGTCCCGCACCATCTGCGCGTACACGCCCGGAACGGGCTGCGGGGGGAGTTCCGCCGGGACGACGGGAGGCGTCGGCTCCGTGTCCCGCGGGAGCCCGGCGGTGGCGGTCCCGCCGACCTCGAAGTCGTAGGAGATGCGGTGCGAGGTCTCGCGCTTGCGGTCCACGACGACCATCTCGTCGGCCAGGTGCAGCACGAGGTCCCGCTGGTCGTCCGGCCGCTCCAGGCGCGGTCGCAGCGGCTCGAACTGCAGCGACAGGTCGTAGCCGAACGCCCCGTACAGGCCGAGGTGCGGGTCGTCGCAGCGGAACAGGTCGACGACGGCGCGCAGGGCGGTGAAGACCGTCGGCTGCCGGCTGCGCTCCTCCTCGGGGAAGAACTCCTCCGTGGGCGGGACGAACACCGCGCACTCGCCGGGCCCGTCGGCCCGCACCTCGCCTGTCCCGCGCAGCACTTCGGCGACCGCGGGCAGCACGACCCGGCCGCGCCCGTTGAGGGCCCGCGCCGCGACCGTCCGGCCGCGCGCGACGATCTCCAGGCACGGGTCGACGTACGCCATGTGCCAGCGGCTGTACCGGCCGGGATACTCCATGCCGGAGCTGAGCACCCCGCCGCGCCGCTCCCCCACGGCGGCGACGAGCGCGTTCAGCACGTCGGACTTGCGCTCGGGGTCGACGGGCGCGGCGGTACGGGTCACCCGTACGCCCCCGGCCGTGACGAACTCGCCGGTCGTCGGCTGTTGTGAGACGGTCTCCACCGCGGTGGCCCCTCATCGTCGGGCCCTGCACCGGACGGACGAGAGGTCACCGACCGCCGGGTGAGGGCGGTCGCCTGGTTTTGGAACGTGCACGAACCGGCGCCGCCTTAGCGGCGCCACCACCACTGGCCGGTGATTCGGCGGGGCACGGTTCGCATGCGACGAGCCTACCGGGTCGCGGCACCCCGGGTCGACAGGCGGAGAAAGTGCGGCGCCACCTGCGGCAACGCGGACCGGAACGCTCCACTCAAGTCGTGGCGCGACCGATATCGACCCGTGACCCCCGTCACGGTACGCTCACCCGGTTTCACCCGTGACACGGCCCCGTCTCGCCATCCGGACGGGCCGGGCGCCGATCGTCCGCGACGAGGAGGACCCCCTTGACCTCGAAGGAAAGACCCGACGAACCGGAGACCCCGGCATCGGCCGGGGAGCCCCGCTCGGACCGCAGCCCGTGGAACTGGCTGCTGATCGTGCCGGTCGTCGTGCCGCTGCTGACCTTCTTCTACAACAGCGACTCGCCCCGGCTGGCCGGTGTCCCCGCCTTCTACTGGATGCAGATGATGTTCATCCCGCTCGGCGTGGCGTGCACCGTCATCGTGTACCGCATGACCAGGAAGCGGGGCTGAGCCGGTGGCGAGCGATCACATCACCGAGATCGTCATCTTCTCGGTGCTCTTCCTTCTGGTCAGCGGGATGGGCTTCGTCGCGGCGCGGTGGCGCAAGGCCGAGACGATGGACAACCTGGACGAGTGGGGGCTGGGCGGCCGCAGCTTCGGGAGCTGGATCACCTGGTTCCTGATCGGCGGCGACCTCTACACCGCGTACACGTTCGTCGCGGTTCCCGCGCTGGTGTTCGGCGCCGGCGCGGCGGGCTTCTTCGCGGTCCCGTACACGATCGTCGTGTACCCGCTGGTGTTCCTCGTGCTGATCCGGCTCTGGTCGGTGTCGCACGTGCACGGTTTCGTCACGCCCGCGGACTTCGTCCGGGCGCGGTTCGGCTCCCCGACGCTGGCGCTGGCCATCGCGATCACCGGCATCGTCGCGACGATGCCGTACATCGCGCTGCAGCTCGTCGGGATCGAGGCCGTGCTCAAGGCGATGGGCGTGCACGGGCACTGGCCGATCATCATCGCGTTCGTGATCCTGGCGGCCTACACCTACCAGTCGGGGCTGCGGGCGCCGGCGCTGATCGCGTTCGTCAAGGACATCCTGATCTACCTGGTGATCATCGTCGCGGTGCTGTACATCCCCGCGAAGCTCGGCGGCTGGGGCGACATCTTCGACTCGGCGCAGGCCAAGTTCGACGCGTCGGAGAACCCCGGGGACGGCATCCTGCTGGACGGCTCGAACCAGCTGAACTACGCGATGCTGGCGCTGGGCTCGGCGATGGCGCTGTTCCTGTACCCGCACAGCATCACCGGCGTCCTGGCCAGCAAGAACCGCAACGTGATCAAGCGGAACATGGCGGCGCTGCCGGCGTACAGCCTCGTGCTCGGCCTGATCGCGCTGCTCGGCTACATGGCGATCGCCGCCGGGGTGAAGCCGGTCAGCCACGACGGCGAGGCGGACGGCAACACGGTCGTGCCCGTGCTGTTCGACCAGATGTTCCCGGACTGGTTCGCCGGCGTCGCCTTCGCGGCCGTCGGCATCGGCGCGCTCGTCCCGGCGGCCATCATGTCGATCGCGGCGGCGAACCTGTTCACGCGCAACATCTACCGGGAGTACTTCAACCGGAACGCGACGGAGAAGCAGGAGGCGACGGTCAGCAAGCTGGTGTCGCTGGTCGTCAAGGCGGGCGCGGTCGCGTGCATCCTGATGCTCGACCCGCAGTTCTCCATCGACCTGCAGCTGATCGGCGGCGTGATCATCCTGCAGACGCTGCCGGCGGTCGCGCTCGGCCTGATGACGCGCTGGTTCCACCGGGGCGCGCTCATCGCCGGGTGGGCGGCGGGCCTGCTCGTGGGCCTGGCGCTGCTGTACCAGATCCCGAACCCGGCCAAGGGCAAGGAGCACTTCGGCGGCTCCGCCTACCCGCTGAGCGACTTCGGCTTCGACACGAAGATGACCCTCTACGTGGGCGTCATCGCGCTGCTGGTCAACGTGGTCGTCGCGGTGGTCGGCACGGTGGTCTGCCGGGCGGCGAACCTCAAGGACGGGGTGGACGCGACCAAGGAGGCCGACTACCTCGCCGACGAGAACGACCCGAAGATCAAGGAGATCGAGATGACCGGCAGCACCTGAGCGGTCCCCCGATTCCCGGCGGCCCGCGGCCGGCTCTCCCCGAGCCGGCCGCGGGCCGCCCCGCGTTCCGGCGCCGCAACGGCCGATCGCGCGCGTTTCCGGGCACGCCGATGGCCCGACCGTCTGCTCGTTCGGACGGCCGGGCCGATTCCTTTTCGGCTCTTGACAGGCGGACGACAGGACATCGAAGGTACGTGAACGATCACGTTAACGTTAATGTGACGCAGCCGACATGGGAAGGCCCCCACGCGACATGAGGAAACCCCGTCCCCCCGCCCGCTCGACCGCCGCGCGGCTGGCCGCCGTGCTCGCGGCCGCCGGGTGCGGCGCGGCGCTGCTCGCGCCGCCCGCGAACGCGCAGCCCCGGCCGGACCGGCGCCCCCTCGACCTACGGATCGCGACGTACAACACCTGCGGGCACGGGTGCCTGCCGACCGAGCAGGAGTGCGTCGACACGATCGGCCGCGACTGCGCGACCAAGCTGGCCCCGTGGGCCGGCGGCCGCGCCGCCGAGGTCGCCGACGACGTGGCGCGGGCCCGCGCCGGAGTCGTCGTCACTCAGGAGATCGGCAACAACGCGACGCCGACGCAGCCGGGCGTGGACGTCGAGTCGTTCCGGGCGCCGCTGACCGAGGCGATGCGGGAACGCGGCTACGCCGAGGCGCCCGCCGACTACGCCGGAACCCGCCACCCGGTGGAGGGCTATCCGCTGAAGTCGGGCGCGGGCCGCTTCACCTACTACGACGCGCGCCGGTTCTCCCACCTGGACGAGCGCGGCCGGGAACTGCCGCACGACCTGCTGTGGCTGCCCGACTCCACCGAGATCTACGGCAAGACGATGACCTGGAACACCCTCCGCGACCTGCGGACGGGGACGCGCTTCGTCGTCGTCGACATGCACCTGGAGTACCGCAAGAACGGCGCCACCGACCCGAACGGCTGGACGAAGAACTGGGACGAGGTCCGGTACGCGGACGCGCTCCGAACGGCCCGGTACCTCACCCGCGACAACCCGTACACGCGGCGGCTGCCGATCGTGTTCGCCGGCGACATGAACTCCGCCTCGACGGCGGACGGCGCGAGCCCGCACGACGCGTTCGCCGACGCGGGCTACGCCGACGCCTTCGAGTCCGCGCCCGCCGCGCGGCGCACGGGCGCCGAGTACGCGTCGTTCAACGGCGGCCGGATCCCGCTGCCGCGCTCCGCGGACAAGATCGACCGCATCTTCGTCCGGAACGGGACGCGCGTCCTGCAGTGGACGCTCGTCCCGCAGACGGACGCGCAGGCCGGCGAGCCGCGCGACCTGCTGCGTTCCGACCACAACATGGTGCACGCCACCGTCAGGATTCAGGAGCCCACCCGATGAGCGTTACCCCGAGCGAGCGGTCCCTGGCCGCGGAACTCCGGCGGGCCGACCCGGCCCTGTCGCGCTTCAACCCGCTGGAGCGCATCCTCGTCCACGACGACTTCAACACCGGCACGCACGGCTGGATCGAGCTGCTCGGCAACTACGACGGGCACGGGAACCTCGACACCGTCGACGACCACATGCGCGACTTCCGGCCGCCGCAGCTCAGCTCGTGCAACTTCTTCGACGTCGGCACGCACGGCGCGATGTCGGGGACGTACGCGCTGAAGGTCGCCACGCGCCCGCTGGCCGGGCACACCGGCGTCGCGATCCGGCGGCTCACGATGGCCGGGCGGGGCCGCGTCCAGTTCGAGGCGTACCTGACGTTCAAGACCGAGGCGGCGTCGGAGGAGAACCGGGCGGCCGACAAGGCCGGCGCCGGGCCGTGGGACGCGAACCTGCACCCGTCGGAGCAGCAGTTCGGCGCCTTCACGATCGCGACCGACATCTGCGACGGCGTCCGGTACCACTGCGTCGCCCGCTACCTGAACACCGACCTGGAGAACCGGCTCCGCCGCGAGTGGGTGTACCCGACGGTGCCGGAGCCGACCCCGCGCGAGCACTTCGAGGGCAAAATCAAGCTCCCGCCGACCGCCGACTTCACCGCGCCGGAGCCGGACGACTGGAAGCCGTTCGGCGGCCCGCAGGAGCTCTGCTACAACGAGGTGCCGACCAAGGTGAACTGGCACTACGTGCGGTGGCTGATCGACACGAGCACCAGGTCGAACATCGAACTGCAGGTCAACGACACCGTCTACGACATGCGGGACGTGCCCGTCCCCCCGTACGACGAGGAGTACGGCTCGCTGCAGAATCTGCTCAACTTCTACGTCTCGGTCAGGACCCACACGGACGTGCGGAACTTCCTGTACCTGGACTCGGTACTGATTTCGGTGGACTGGTGAGGAGCACCGGCACGATGCGCGAATCGTTCACGGCCGTCCTGGAACGCAACCGCACCCTGGCGGGCGAGTTCGCGACGGAACCCTATGAGGCGGCGTGGGCCGCGGAGGCGCGCTGGTTCGTCCGGACGCTGGAGCGGACGGGCGCGGCGGCGCGGATGCGGGTGACCACGCAGGTCTCCCCCGACGGGCTGCACTGGTGCGACCTCGACGCGGAGCGCGAGATCGCCGGCGACCTCGTGAGCTGGGAGTCGACCGGGTTCGGCGGCTGGCTGCGGCTGAAGGGCGTCGTCGACGCCGCCGACGGCACCGACGCCGCGGACGGCGCGGACGCGCCCGCCGCCAAGGTGATGATCTACCTCGCGCTGAAGAGCTAGGAGGGGCCCGTCATGGACCTGCGCAGGCGCGAGTTCCTCGCGCTGACCGGCCTGGCCGCGTCGGCGGTGGCGCTCGGCGGATGCGGCCGGGCCGGCGGGTCCGCGCCGGACGGCTCGCTGCGCGCCGCGTTCGGGCAGCCGGTCACCGACCTGGACCCCTACAACGCGGGGACGGCGGTGGACGAGGCGTCGCTCATCGTCAAGCGGCTCGTGTTCGACACCCTCGTCCGGCACGAGGACGGGCGGCTGGTACCGGGTCTGGCGACCTCGTGGAAGCGGGCGGACGACACGACGTGGGTGTTCGACCTGCGTCCGGGCGTCCGCTTCCACGACGGGAGCCCGCTCACCGCGCGGGACGTCGTCGCCTGCGTCGAGCGGACGAAGGCGGTCAAGTCGGCCCAGTCCGCGCTGTGGGCGCCCGTCGCGTCGGTGCGCGCGGACGGCGACCGGCGCGTCACGTTCACCACGGACGGCCCGATGGGCACGCTGCCGGTGAACCTGACGCTGCTGTTCGTCGTCCCCGCGCGGCTCGTCGCCGACCCGGCGCAGAAGCGCCGCCCCGTTGGCTCGGGGCCCTTCCGGGTCACCGGGTTCACCCCGTCGACCGCCGTCGAGCTCGCCCGCTTCGACGGCTACTGGGGCGGCCCCGCCGCGCTCCCCGGCGTCTCGATGCCGTACATCGGGGAGACGTCCAGCGCCGTCACCGCGCTGCGCAACGGGGACGTCGATCTGCTGTGGCCCGTGCCGTCCGACCAGCTCGGCGAGGTGGAGGGGCGGCGCGGGGTGCGCGTCGAGACGGTGCCGAGCTGGACCTACTACCTGGCGTGGTTCAACTGTCGGCGCGAGCCGTTCACCGACCCGCGCGTCCGGCGCGCGATGTGGCAGGCGCTGGACCTGGAGACGATCGTCGGGCGGCTGTTCGGCCGGGGCGCCGAGCGGATGCGCGCGCCGATCCCGTCGACGGTGTTCGGGTACGCCGAGCAGCCGCCGTACCGGTACGACCCGGACGCCGCGCGCCGGGCGCTGCGGGACGCCGGCCTCGGGGACGGCTTCGACACCACGATGATGTGGTTCGACGCGACCGGGCCGCTCGCCCGCGAGCTGGCCCAGTCGATGATCTCGGACTGGGACGCGGTCGGCGTCCGGGTCCGGCCGCAGAGCATCGAGAAGGCCCAGTGGCTCCAGCGCCTCAACTCCCTCGACTGGGACATGGAGCTGCAGACCAACACCGTCACCACCGGCGACGCGGCGTTCACCCTCGGCCGCCTCTACACCTCGGAGGCCGACCGGATGGGCTACCGCAACCCCGACCTGGACGCCGTCCTCGCCGAGGCGGGCGAGAGCGCCGACCCCGCGCGGCGCCGGGAGCTGTACGCGCGGGCGTGCGGCACCATCTGGGAGGACGCGGTCGGGATCTTCCCGGCCGCGCTGACCACCGCGTACGGCCTGCGTTCCGGGCTCACCGGGTTCACCGCGGCCGCCAACAACCAGCCCGACCTGTCGACGGTCGGGAGGAGGGCGGGAACGCCATGACACCGCGCCGCAGGGCCACCCTGCGCGACATCGCCGCCGCGCTCGACCTCTCGGTGAACACCGTGTCCCGCGCCCTCGCCGGCAAGGACGCGGTGAGCGCGGAGACCCGCGAGCGGGTGCGCGCCGAGGCGGAACGGCTCGGCTACGTGCCGAACACGATGGCGCGCTCCCTGGTGCAGGGGAACGCGATGACGATCGGGCTCGTCATCACCAACCCGTCGAACCCGTTCTACACCCGGCTGATCAGCGCCATCGAGGAGCGCGGCCGGGTCCGCGGCTACTCGCTGATGCTGATGGTCACCGAGGACAGCGTCGACAACGAGCGCCGCGTGGTGGACGAGCTGATGCGCTGGGGCGTGGACGGCGTGCTCGCCGTGCCCGTCCAGCACGGGTCGGACCACTGGGCGCGGCTCGGCGCGGCCGGGACGCCCGTGGTGCTCGTCAACCGCGACCTGCCGGGGCTCGACGCCGACCTGATCGGCGTGGACTACTACGGCAGCGCGCGGCTGGCCACCGAGCACCTGCTCGCCGGCGGGGCCCGCGAGCTGTTCCTCGTCGAGGAGGACCTGGACATCTCCCCCGTCGCGGAGCGCGTCCGGGGGTTCCGGGCGGTGCTCGCCGAGCACGGCGTGCCGCTCCGCGACGACCACATGGTCAAGGTCCCGACGCGGCGGCGGGAGGCCAGCTCGCAGCCGTGGGACCCCGTCGACTCCTACGAGATAGGGCGGGGGCTCGCCGCGCGCATCGGGCCCGGCGCCGCCGTCCTGGCGGGCAACGACTACTTCGCGCTCGGGGTGTACCGGGCGTTCACCGAGCACGGGCTGAGCGTCCCGCGCGACGTCCGCGTGGCGGGCCACGGCGACCACCCCTTCGCCGCCTACCTGGCGCCGCCGCTCACCACGGTCCGGCTGCCCGCCGCCGAGGTCGGCGCCGCGGCCGTGGACCGGTTGCTGGAGCGGATGGGCGACGGGCCCGCCGCGGGCGGGCCGGCCGCGGACGGGCCGCGGCGGACGCTGCTGCCCGCCGAACTGGTCGTCCGCGCGTCGTCCGCGCCCCCGGAGGGAGGGATCTGATGGGACGGTTCCTGCTCAAACGGGCGTGGCAGGCGGTGATCGTCGCCTGGGGCGCCGTCACCCTCGTGTTCGTCGTCGTCCGCGTCGTCCCCGGCGACCCGGCCGCGCTGATCCTCGGGCCGGACGCCTCCGCCGACCAGCTCGCCGAGGTCCGGGCCCGGTTCGGACTCGACGACCCGCTGTGGCGGCAGTACGCCGTCCACATGGGCGAGGTGCTGCGCGGCGACTTCGGCGACTCGTGGCGGCTCGGCGGCGGCGCGATGGGGGCCGTCCTGGAGCGGTTCCCCGCCACCCTGGCGCTCGCCGCGCTCGCGCTCGTCATCACCCTCGCCGCCGGGTACCCGCTCGGGATGCTGTGCGCCCGCCGGCCGGGCGGGATCCTGGACATGCTGGTGTCCGCAGGCTCGCTGGTCGGCCAGGCCCTGCCGTCGTTCTGGCTCGGCATCGTGCTGATCCTGCTGTTCGCGCGGCAGCTGAACTGGCTGCCGAGCACGGCCGGCGGCGGCCCCGAGGCGGTGATCCTGCCGTCGGTGACGCTCGCCCTGCCGTTCGTCGGATGGCTGGCGCGGCTCGTCCGCAACGGCGCCCTGGAGGAGAGCGGCAAGGACTACGTCCGCACCGCCCGCGCCAAGGGCACCGGCGAGGGGGCCGTGCTGTACGTGCACGTCGCCCGCAACATCGCCCTCCCCGTCGTCACCGTGCTCGGGCTGCTGATGGGCAATTTCATCGCCAACGCCGTGATCATCGAGGTCGTCTTCTCCTGGCCCGGCATCGGCTCGCTGATGGTCGACGCGATCACGAACCGCGACTACGCGGTCGTCGAGGCGGCGATCGTCACGATCACCGTGTCCTACATCGCGCTGAACCTGCTCGTGGACGTCCTCTGCGTCGCCCTCGACCCTCGTCTCACCCCGGAGTCGGCATGAGCGCACTCGCCCCCACCGCCACCTCCGCCCCGAAGTCCCGCTTCCGGGTGCCCGCGCTGCCGGCGCGCGCGTGGGCCGGGCTCGCCGTCGTCGGCCTGTTCGTGCTGGCCGCGCTCATCGGGCCGCTGCTACTGCCGTACGACCCGGTGGCGACGGACCTGCCGCACCGGCTCCTGCCGCCGGGGTCGCGGCTCGCGGACGGGTCGATCGCCTGGCTCGGCACCGACCAGGTCGGCCGCGACATGCTCGCGACGCTGCTCGCCGGGAGCCGGGTGTCGCTGCTGGTCGGCGCGGCGACCGTGCTGATCGGCGGCGCCGCCGGCCTGGTCGCCGGGCTCGTCTCGGGCTACTTCGGCGGCCGGATCGACACGCTGCTGTCGCGTTTCGGGGACGTGCAGCTCGCGTTCCCGTCGATCCTGCTCGCGATCCTCATCGCGGGCGTCCTCGGCCCGAGCATCACCAACATCGTCATCACGCTGGCCGTGACCCGCTGGGTGGTCTTCGCCCGGGTGGTGCGGGCGTCCGCGCTCGCCACCCGCGGCCTCGAGTTCGTCGACTCGGCGCGCGTCCTCGGCGCGGGGCACGCCCGGATCCTGTTCCGGCACGTCCTGCCGTCCTGCTGGCAGCCGCTGCTGGTCGCCGCGACCGTGCAGATCGGCCTGGTGATGGTCGCGGAGGCGTCGCTGAGCTTCCTCGGCCTCGGCATCCCGCCGGACCGGGCGTCGTGGGGCGCGACGGTGTCGGCGGGCCGCGACTACCTCGGCTCCGCGTGGTGGATCTCGACGATGCCCGCGTTCGCGCTGGCCGCGGTGGTCACCGCGGTGGGCGTCGTCGGCGACGCGTTCCGGGACCTGACCGACCCCCGGGCCCAGATCTGAGAGGAACCGCGATGACCGTTCCAGCCGTTCGTCCCCCGCGGCCGCCGGACGCCGCGGACGTCGCCGCGGAACTGCGCGACGTGCACATCGGGTTCCGGTCGGGGCGCGACGTCGTCCCGGTCGTCCGGGGCGTCGGGCTGCGCCTGCGGCGCGGCCGGGTGCTCGCCCTGGTCGGCGAGTCCGGCAGCGGCAAGAGCCTGACCTCCCTCGCGCTGATCGGCCTGCTGCCGCCCGGCGCCGAGATCACCGCGGGCGCCGTCCTGCTCGACGGCGAGGACACCGCCGGGTTCTCCGCCCGGCGGTGGCGGGAGGCGCGCGGCGACCGCGTCGCGATGGTCTTCCAGGACCCGATGGCCGCGCTGAACCCGGGCTTCACCGTCGGCCGGCAGATCGCCGAGCCGTTCCGGCGGCGGCTCGGCCTCGGCAGGCGCGAGGCCCGCGAGCGGGCCGTCGCGCTGATGCGCGAGGTCGGCATCGCCGACGCCGAGTCCCGCTACGACGACCACCCGCACGAGTTCTCCGGCGGCATGCGGCAGCGCGCCGTGATCGCGATGGCGCTGGCGCTCGGCCCGTCCGTCCTGCTCGCCGACGAGCCCACCACCGCCCTGGACGTCACCGTGCAGGCGCAGATCCTGCGGCTGCTCGCGCGGCGGCAGCAGGAGTCGGACCTCGCGACGCTGCTGGTGTCGCACGACCTCGGCGTCGTCGCGAAGGTGGCGCAGGAGGTCGCCGTCATGTACGCGGGCCGCATCGTGGAGCGGGGCCCGCTGGACGCCGTCTACACCAGGCCCGCGCA
This sequence comes from Actinomadura sp. WAC 06369, assembly GCF_003947565.1. Taxonomy (NCBI): domain Bacteria; kingdom Bacillati; phylum Actinomycetota; class Actinomycetes; order Streptosporangiales; family Thermomonosporaceae; genus Actinomadura; species Actinomadura sp. WAC 06369. Next base: position 59,841 of record NZ_QHJN01000027.1, read on the forward strand.
CCCCTACACGCTCGGCCTGCTGGAGGCTATGCCGGACGCGCGGGAGGGCGGGCGGCTGAAGCCGATCCCGGGCGCGCCGCCGGACCCGCGCCGCCCGCCGGGCGGGTGCGCGTTCCACCCGCGCTGCCCGTTCGCGACGGACGTGTGCCGGACCGAGGACCCGCCCGCCACCGAGGACGGCGACCGCGCCGTCGCCTGCCACCACGCCGACGAGGTGACCGCGTCCCGGCCCGCGGCCGCCCGGAGCACCGAGGAGCCACGATGACGACCACCGCGCGGGACACCGGGCACGTCCTGAAGGTCAGCGGCCTGGTGGCCGGGTACGAGCGGCCCGGCCGCCACGGCTTCGGGCGGCGGCGGGTGCCGGTCGTCGCGGGCGTGGACCTGGCCGTCCGGGCGGGCCGGACGCTCGGCGTCGTCGGCGAGTCGGGGTGCGGCAAGTCGACCCTGGCCCGGGCCGTCGTGGGGCTGCGGCCGGCGTTCGCCGGCTCGATCGAGTTCGCCGGGACCGACCTGGCGTCCGTCCCGGCGCGGCGGCGGCGCCGGCTGAGCCGCGACCTGCAGATGGTGTTCCAGGACCCCTACACGTCGCTGAACCCGAGGATGACGGTCGCCGCCGTCGTCGCGGAGGGCTGGCGCGTCCATCCCGGGATCGTGCCGCGCGCGCGGGAGGCCGCCGAGGTGGCGCGGCTGCTCGAGATGGTCGGGCTGCGTCCCGACCACGGGTCGCGGCGCCTGCACGAGCTGTCCGGCGGCCAGTGCCAGCGCGTCGCCATCGCGCGGGCGCTGGCGCTGCGGCCCAAGCTGATCGTGTGCGACGAGGCCGTGTCCGCGCTGGACGTCTCGGTCCGCGCGCAGATCCTCAACCTGCTCGCCGACCTGCAGGCCGAGCTGGGCGTCGCGTACCTGTTCATCTCCCACGACCTGGACGTGGTCCGGCACGTCGCGGACGACGTGGCGGTCATGTACCTCGGGACGATCGTCGAGCAGGGGACCGCCGCGGACGTGCTCGGCGACCCGCAGCACCCGTACACGCGGGCGCTGGTGTCGGCCGCGCCGTCCGTCCACGACCGGCCGGACCACGACGCGCGGGAGATCGTCCTCGGCGGGGAGGTGCCGTCGCCGGCGTCGCCGCCGGGCGGCTGCCGGTTCCGGACCCGCTGCTACATGGCCGCCGCGGTGTGCGCCGAGCGGGCGCCGGAACCGGTCCGGCGGGACGGGCTGCCGCAGGAGGTGGCCTGCCATTTCGCGGACTCCTCCGGCGGCACCGCCCCGCGCGGACCGGATCAGGCGCGGCCGTAGGAGTCCTCGAGGCGCTCGATGTCGTCCTCGTCGAAGTGCCCGAACGCGATCTCCATGACCCGCACGGCGGGGCCGTCCGAGCTCAGCCGGTGCGTCTCCCCGGCGCGGATGAACACCCGCTCCCCCACCTGCGGCAGGATGCGGCGGCCCGCCACCTCGAAGACCGCGCCGGGGTCGAGGGCGACCCACAGCTCGTCGCGGTCGCGGTGCCGCTGCAGGCTGAGGCGCTGCCCCGGCTCCACGTGGATCAGCTTCACCGTGGACGGCTCGTTGAGCGTGAAGCGCTCGAAGCCGCCCCAGGGCCGCCGCTCGGTCTCGATCTCCGGCTCCGGGCGCAGGTCGGCGTCGGCGGCCGGGTCGGGTCGCAGGTCGGTCTGCACAGTCACCTCGGGGATTCTGGTTCGCGGAACAACTGCTGGGCGCGGGCGCCGGTCGCGGCGGCCGGCAGCCCGCCGAGGATGAGGTCGGCGAGGCCGTCCACCACCGCCTCCCTCGGCACCTCGGCGTCGTGGTCGAGCCACCAGTCGCCGGCGGTCTGCACCATGCCGACGATCGCGTGGCCCCACACGTAGGCGCGGGTCCGGTCCGTCATCTCGCCCTGGGCGACCATGACCTCGGCCAGTTCCCGGCTCAGGTCGCGGATCATCGTGCTCATCACGCTGTGCGTGGCGGCGTCCTCCGCCCCGGCCCGGTGCATGAGGAACCGGTACAGGTTGAGGTTCTTGGAGATCGTCGACAGGTAGGCGTCGATGGTGGACCGGGTGCGCTGCCGGATCGGATCGTCCCGGGAGAACTCGTCCCGGATCGTCCCGATCAGCCGGCGGATGTGCCGTTCGGCCAGCGCCTGGTACAGGCCGCTCTTGTCGCCGAAGTGCCGGTACAGGATCGGCTTGCTGATCCCGGCCTCGGCGGCGATCGCGGCCATGGACGCTTCGGGGCCCTCCCGCTGGATGACCCGGTCGGCGGCCTCCAGCAGGGCGCGCCGGCGGCCGGGATCGCGCCTCGATCCCGGTCCGCCGCCCGCCGTGCCCGTCATGATCCGTTCACCGTACGCCCGGCCCGCGGGCGGGACGGCGGCAGGGTGACCGGAATCGGCCGGGACGGTCGGGCATGCCCCGAACCGTATCGGGGGTGTTACCGGGTGACAACACCGCCGTCCCGGCACCGGTGAGGGCACCGCCGGGGCGCGGCCGCCCCGGGTTCGCCCGCGCGCCGATCATGGGCCGTCCCACCTCCGCGCCGCCGCTACCGGACCGGGAGGCCGGTGACGGTGCGGCCGATGACCAGGCGCTGGATCTCCGACGTGCCCTCGAAGATCGTGAAGATCTTGGAGTCGCGGTGCATCCGCTCGACCGGGTACTCGCGGGTGTAGCCGTTGCCGCCGAGGATCTGGATGGCCTCCTCGGTGACGTACACCGACATCTCGCTGGCGACGAGCTTGGCCATCGAGCCCTCGGCGTTCTCGAAGTCCTTGCCGTTGCGGGCCATCCACGCGGCCCGCCACACCATGAGGCGCGCGGCGTCCAGGCGGGTCTTCATGTCGGCGAGCTTGAACGCGATCGCCTGGAAGTCGCCGATCTTCTTGCCGAACTGCTCGCGCTCGCGCGCGTACTGCAGGGCGTAGTCGTAGGCGGCGCGGCCGACGCCGAGGGCCATCGCGCCGACGGACGGGCGGGTGGTCTCGAACGTCTTCAGCGCGGCCTGGCCCTTGGAGCTCTTGCCCTCCCGGGCCCGCGCGATGCGCTCGTCGAACTTCTCCTTGCCGCCGACGATCAGCCCGGACGGGATGCGCACGTCCTCGAGGATCACCTCGGCGGTGTGGGAGGCGCGGATGCCGTGCTTCTTGAACTTCTGCCCCTGCCGCAGGCCGGGCGTGTTCGGCGGGATGATGAAGCTGGCCTGGCCGCGGCTGCCCAGGTCGGGATGGACGGACGCCACCACGACGTGGACGTCGGCGATGCCGCCGTTCGTCGCCCAGGTCTTGGTGCCGTTCAGCACCCACTCGTCCTTGGCCTCGTCGAACACCGCGCGGGTGCGGATCGACCCGACGTCGCTGCCGGCGTCGGGCTCGGAGGCGCAGAACGCGCCGAGCCGCACGTCGTCGGACGTCCCGAACATCTGCGGCACCCACTCGGCGACCTGGTCCTGGGTCCCCACGGCGGCGACGGACGCGGCGGCCAGGCCGGTGCCGACGATGGACAGCGCGATGCCGGCGTCGCCCCAGAACAGCTCCTCGAAGGCGACCGGGATGCCGAGCCCGGTCGGCTCGAGCCACTGGGTGGCGAAGAAGTCGAGCGAGTACAGCCCGACCTTGGACGCCTCCTGGATCAGCGGCCAGGGGGTCTCCTCGCGCTCGTCCCACTCCTCCGCCGCGGGACGGATGACGTCTCGGGCGAACTCGTGCACCCAATCCCTGACCTCGCGCACGTCCTCGCTGGGCTCCAGCGAGAACGGCGCCGTCTCCGCACTCGTCATGCCAATTGACCCCTTCTCCAATAAGCCTGTGTTACCCACGGTAGCACCACCCGGCGTTACCGCGGGTAACACGGTGGCCGGAGTCACAGGGGAGAAGGGCGCGGAGAGCGTGCCCGAGTCAGCGGCGGCCCGGCGTGACGGGCCGGGACGACGCGTAGCCCGGCACCTCGATCATCGGCGGGCGCTCCCCCACGCCCATGTCGGCCGTGCGGGGATCGTGCCCGTCCGCGGACCGCCGGAACTGGGTGAGCGCCGTCGAGGGGGCGCCCAGCGGAACCATCCGGCCGTGCCGCTCCAGACGCGACCAGGCGGTCACCATGATTTGCCCGGACATGACGCCGAGCGCCTCGGTGCCCTGGTTGGTGTGCACCCGCCGCCCGAGGTCGACCTGCGCGATGGCGTCCAGCCCCGAGTCGCGGTAGATGTCGACCAGCAGGCCGATCTCCACGCCGTAGCCGGTGACGAACGGCAGCCGCTCCAGCAGCGCGCGGCGTCCCGCGTACTCCCCGCCGAGCGGCTGCATCACGCCCGCGAGCAGCGGCCAGTGCATGTTGATCAGCGGGCGGGCGACCAGTTCGGTCACCCGCCCGCCGCCGCCCTCCACGCTGCGCCGCCCGTCGACCAGGGGCCGGTCGTAGCACGCCTTGACGTAGCCGACGGACGGGTCCGTCAGCAGCGGCCCGAGCAGCCCGGTCACGTACGACGAGGTGAACTCGCGCAGGTCGGCGTCCACGAACACGATGATGTCCCCGGACGTCACGGCGAGGGACTTCCACAGCGCCTCGCCCTTCCCGGACATGCGGCCCAGGGCGGGGAGCACCGAGTCCTGCGCCACCACCCGCGCGCCCGCGGCGCGCGCGACGGCGGCCGTCCGGTCGGTGGACCGCGAGTCGATCACGACGATCTCGTCGACGAGCGGGACGCGCCGGACCAGGTCGCCGCGGATGCACTCCACGATGGTCCCGACGGTCGCCTCCTCGTCGCGCGCCGGCAGCACGACGCTGATCCTGCTCGTCCCCTTGGCGGCGAGCAGGACGTGCGGGGGCCAGTCCTCCGCCGTGCTCGTGCGGCGGCGCAGCCACGAAGCCACCTCAGGAAGCACGCGCTCTCCCTCCGACGACGAGCTCTGAAAACCGGACATCCCCCGGAAGGCACACCGGACACCCCAAATCATTCCCTGTCGGGACGACAGTGGACCAATCGCCCTGCCGTGCAGGGGCGTGCGCCATCGTAAAAAGAATCCGGACCGCCGGCCGGGGCGGCGGAGGATGCTCCTATAGATGTCAAGCGGCTAGATCAAGGCCGTTGACGGTGGTTGCTGGTGGGACCAGGGCGTGGTAGACCTCGCGGGCGATGTAGCGTTTGAGGCATCGGATGATCTCTTTCTTGCTCA
>NZ_QHJN01000253.1:0-7752 GCF_003947565.1 Actinomadura sp. WAC 06369
GTGTTATGGGTTCGTGGGGGTGGGGGGCGCGTGGTGTGCGGAGTTGAACACCCATTCGTTCCAACGGAACTCGGTGTCGATCAGGACCAGGGTGCGCCAGCCGCGGTAGAGGCAGCCTGAGCGGTGATCGTGGGGGCCGAGGCCGTCGATCAGCTCCTGCCACAGGTCGTAGTCCTCGTGCTTGAGCAGTTGCGTGGCCTCGGTGATGACGATGCACTCCGCGTTGGTGGAACGGTCGTTCAGGGCCTCCCCGAAGTCCGTCCAGCCTCGCGTCGCCGCGTACGGCAGTTGGAGGGCGGCGACGAAGTGCTCGATGGCCCTGGCCGCGGTCGTGCAGGCCGAGCCCAGGACCATGCGCACCGTGACTTCGGTGGACTCGTCCCCGAAGGCCGCGTCGAGGTCCCGGTCGAGGCGCCGAACCAGATCGTCGGTGTCGGACGGGTCCGCCTTCATGATGACCAGCGCGCCGCATTCGTCGATCACTCGAGCGGTGAGCGCGGCGATGTCGTCGTCGGTGTGCACGGGATTCTGAGCCATGTCCCCATCGTGGGATATCGACCAGCGTGGTGGCCAATGATTCGTGATTTCGAGGGCCGGTTTTCCGCGCTCGAAGGTGTTCAGGTTGCGCCTATGTTCTTGGCCAGGTTGGAGGGGAGGGGGTAGGGGCGTTCTGAAGGGAGGAGGTTTCTCGCTTTCGCTGCCTGGCCGTCTTGAAGCAGGCGGTGGATGCGGCGGGCGAGGGGGGTGCGGTCCTCGATACCGAGGATCCAGTCGTCCACGTAACGGTCGATCACGTGGCGGCTCAGGCCGATCTGGATGCTGCGGTGTTCGAGTTTCTGTCCGCGCAGCGAGCGTTCCGGGTCCCATTGGACGTGGACGGTCGAGTTCGCGAAACGGCGGCGCCATTCGTCGGAGTCGCGGAAGGTCCGGCGGTCGGCGCGGGTGGGTACGGCCAGGGCGAGGGCCTCTTCCCATCCGGTGCGGGTGAGCCGGACCGCGAGGATCACGTCCTGGCCCGGCTTGCGGGCCCAGTTGCTGCGCGCCATCAGCCAGAGGAAGGAGGGTTTGATCCAGGTCATCCGGTTGCGCGAGAAGGGTTCGACGAACGTGCCGTGGGCGGTGGCGGGTGTGCCGATTTCCGGCCGGTACGCCTGGTAGACGGTGATCGAGTCACGGTCGTGTTCGGCGCGGATCTGCCGGAGCGGAACGGTCATGTCATGCCTTCGTCGAGGGGCGGCGTCGCGGTGCATGGTGGCGTTCGCTGCATGGGCGGTCAACGCATTTATCGGCCGGTGTCGCGGGCCCGGGCGGGGGTAGTCTGCCCGTCGAGGGTCGTTTCCGTTCGGGGGCTGTGATTGTGGCTACCTTCGTTTTGATTCCCGGGGCCGGTGGGCGGGCCTGGTACTGGCATCGGCTGATTCCCGAACTGCGGGGGCACGACGTGGTGGCCGTCGACCTTCCGGCGGACGACGACTCCGCGGGGCTGCGGGAGTACGCCGACGCGGTGGTGTCCGCGATCGGCGACAGGACGGACGTGGTGCTGGTCGCTCAGTCGATGGGCGGGCTGACGGCGCCGCTCGTGTGCACGCGGGTGCCCGTGGAGTTGCTGGTGCTGGTCAACGCCATGGTGCCGGTACCCGGGGAGACGGGCGCCGAATGGTGGGGGAACACCGGGCAGCCGCGGGCGGCGGCCGAGCTGGCGGTGCGGCAGGGGCGGACACCCGCCGAGGAGCTGGACCCGATGGAGATCTTCTTCCATGACGTCCCGCCGGACGTGGTCGCGGAGGCGATGCGGGAGGAGCCGCCGCAGTCGTCGGCGCCGTTCGAGGAGCCGTGGCCGCTGGAGGCGTGGCCCGGCACGCCGACCGTGTTCCTGCAGGGGCGGGACGACCGGCTGTTCCCGCTCGAATGGCAGCGGGGAGTCGTCCGGGACCGGCTGGGGATCCCGGTCGAGGAGCTGCCCGGCGGGCATCTGGTGGCGCTCGGGCATCCGCGGGAGCTGGCGGCGCGCCTGGTGCGGGCGGTGTCCTGAGGTTCAGCCGCGCGTGCGGCGGCGGTGCGCCTTCTGGCGGCAGGCCGGGCCGCAGTAGCGGGCGGGGCGGCCGGTTCGCGAACTGGCCAGGGGGCGGTCGCAGATCTCGCAGGCGCCGACCTTTCGTGACACTTTCGTTTCGTTACTCGGTTTCGTCACGTCCGGGCGCAGGGCGTCCAGTGCCAGAGCGGTGATGCGGCGCGGCGGGACGGCGGCGCGGCGGAAGCGCTCCATCGCCATGCAGCCGTTCACGAGCGTCCGCACCTCGTGGACGTTCACGTCCCCGCGGACGGCGCCGGCCTCGGCCGCCCGGCGGAGCAGCACGTCCAGGGCGTCGGTGAACGCCGCGTCCATGCACTCCCCCTCCAGCACCCTCGCCCCCTGCTCCATGAGGGCCTCGCACAGCGCGTGGTTGACCATCGCCTCCTCCACGACCCGGGCGACGAAGTCGTAGAACGCCGCACCGGGGTCGTTCGCGGCGGCCAATGCCCGGGCCTCGTCCACCATCGCCCGGATGCGGACCGCGACCACGGCCTCGAACAGCGCCTCCTTGGTGGCGAAGTTGCGGTAGACGGTGCCCGCGCCGACACCCGCGCGGCGCGCGATCTCGTCGAGCGGGACGATTCTCCCGTCCGCGGCGAACGCCTCCAGGGCCGCGTCCATGATGCGTTCCCGGTTGCGGCGGGCGTCCGCGCGCATGGGCGGTCGATCGGTCGGCACGGGCCGTGCTCCCTTCCGTTGACAACCGGGGCGATCGTTCCGGTACGGTCCTAAGCGGGTGATACGTTCCGATTCTACGGGAGAGTCATGACGACGACGGTGGACAAGGCACGGCGGCTGGGGCGGATCGGCGCGGTGCTCATGACGCCGATCGCGCCGGCCGACGAGTGGCGGCGGGCGGCGCGGCGGGTGGAGGACGCGGGCTACGGGGCGCTCTGGGTGAACGAGCTCATCGGGGGCCGGGAGGTGTTCGCGCAGCTCGGCGTGATGCTCGCCGCCACCGAGCGGATCGTGCTCGGCTCGTCGGTCGCGAACCTCTGGGCGCGGCATCCCGCCGCCATGCAGGGCGCCGCGTCCGTCCTCGCGGACGCGTACCCGGGGCGGCTCGCGCTGGGCGTGGGCGTCAGCATGCCGATGATGGTCGAGCAGAGCGGGCAGAAGTGGACGAGCCCGCTGGCGCGGACGCGCGAGTACCTGGACGGGATGGACGCCGCCGCGGGGACGGCACCCGCGCCGGAGGTCCCCTTCCCCCGGCTGCTGGCCGCGCTCGGCCCGAAGATGCAGGAGCTGGCCCGGGAGCGCGCCGACGGGGCGCTGCCCGCGGCGATGCCCGCCGAGCACACGCGCCGCACGCGGGAGCGCCTCGGCGAGGGGAAGCTCGTGGCGGTGATGCAGTCGGCGATCCTGGAGACGGACGCGGCGGCGGCGCGCGGCATCGCGCGCGGCACGGGCCTGCTGTCCATGCCCGGCTCCCCCTACGTCCGCGCGCTCCGGGACCTGGGCTACGGAGATGCGGACGTCGAGGGCGGCGGCACCGACGAGGTCGTGGACGCCTGCTTCGCCTGGGGCGACGGGGAGGCGGTCGCCCGCCGCGTCCGCGCGCACCTGGACGCGGGCGCCGATCACGTGGCGGTGTCCGTCCTGGCCCCCGACCTCGCGTCGGCCGCCGACGGGTACGAGCGCCTCGCGCCCGTCCTTCGGGATCTGTGAGCCGGGTTCAGCGGGCCGTCGGCCGGACGAGCCCGGTCTCGTAGGCCGCGATGACGAGCTGGGCGCGGTCGCGGGCGTGCAGCTTGGCCAGCAGGTGCCCGATGTGCGTCTTCACCGTGGCGGGGCTGAGGTGCAGGTGCTCGGCCAGCTCGGCGTTCGACAGCCCGCGCGCGATGAGGGTGAGGACCTCCCGCTCCCGCGCGGTGAGGGCGCCGAGCCCGTCGGGCGCGGGCCGCACGGGGCCGGGGCCGCGGACGAACTCGGCGATCAGCCGCCGGGTCACCGTGGGCGCGAGCAGCGACTCCCCCTCGGCGATCACCCGGACGGCCGACAGCAGATCGGCGGGCGGGGTGTCCTTGAGCAGGAAGCCGCTGGCCCCCGCCCGCAGCGCCCCGTAGACGTAGGCGTCGAGGTCGAACGTGGTGAGGATCAGCACGCGGACGTCCGGGTGGGCCGCGCAGATCCGGCGGGTGGCCTCGAGCCCGTCCATCTCGGGCATCCGGACGTCCATGAGGACGACGTCGGGCCGTTCGCGCCCGGCGAGTTCGACGGCCTCGGCGCCGTTCCCCGCCTCCCCCACCACGCGGAGCCCGGGCGCGGTGTCGATGAGGACGCCGAAGCTGCCGCGGACCAGGGCCTGGTCGTCGGCGACGAGGACGCGGAGTTCTTCCACGGTGCTCACGTTTCGTAGGGGAATCGGGCGCTGACGGCGAATCCGCCCTCGGGCCGGGGCCCGGCGCTGAACTCGCCGCCGTACATCATGACGCGCTCGCGCATCCCGATGATCCCGTGCCCGCCGCCGGGGCCGCCGGGCAGGACGCGCGTGCCCGGGCCGTCGTCGGTGACGTCGATGCCGACGCGGCCGCCGCCCGCGACGACCCCGACCCGGCAGCGGGCGGGCGCGGCGTGCTTGACCACGTTGGTGACGGCCTCCTGGACGATGCGGTAGACCGCGAGCGCGACGCTCTCGGGGACGTCGCCGGCCCGCACGTCGAGGTCGACGCGGACGCCCGCCATGGCGGCCCGTTCGGCGAGGCCGTCGAGGGCGGCGAGGTCCGGGGGCGGCGTGAGGGCCCCCTCGCCGGCGGCGTCGGCGCGCAGGACGCCGAGGAGGTGCCGCATCTCGGCGAGGGTGCCGCGGCTCGTGGCCTCGATGACGCGGAGGGCGTCGACGGCCTCGGCGGGGCGCGCCTCGGCGACGTGCACGGCGACGCCGCTCTTCACGGCGATGAGGCTCATGCTGTGGGCGACGATGTCGTGCAGTTCCCGGGCGATGCGGAGCCGCTCCTCCCCGACGGCGCGGTCGGCGAGTTCGCGGGCGAAGCGCGCGGCGTGCTCGCGGCGGTCGCGGACGGTGCGGCCGAGCGCCCAGGACGCGCCGAGCACCGCGAGGCCGAGCACGAGGAAGCCGAGCCGCTCGGCCCGCCACCCGATCGGCCCGAAGAGGGCGGCGCCGAGGATGACGACGCAGCTCAGCATGCCGATGAGGGTGGTGGGCACCCATTTCCGCCGCCGCCGGGTGAGGGCGACGGTGTAGAGCGCGTAGGCCGCGGCGACGAAGGCGTCCGAGGGCATGTCGGCCAGCAGCGCCAGGGCGGACGCGGCGAGCACGGCGGCGAACACGGGGACGGGCCAGATCCGCCGCACGGCGAGCGGGAGGCCCGACGCGGCGAGCAGCGGGCCGGCGGTGACCGCGGAGACGCCGGGGCCCGCGGACGCGAGCATCACGAGCATGTAGAGCAGCGCCGCGGCGGCGTCGAGGGCGATCAGTTTGGACCGGGCGACCCGCGGGCCGAGCGGGGCGGGCGGGACGCGCGCATCGGGCTCGTGCACGTCGCAACGGTATCGGGATGCCGCGCGCGGGCGCGTCCGCCCGGCGGGCGTCGGACCGTGGTCGGAGGCGCCCGGGCGGTCTCCGACCACGGGCGTACGGCGCGGTCCGGACCGCGTTCCGATGCGCGCGGGGCCGTCGGGGGACGACCGTGGACGGCATGATCGAGGTACGTGAGCTGACCAAGCGCTACGGCGCGACGACGGCGGTGGACCGCCTGTCGTTCACGGTGCGGCCCGGGACGGTGACCGGGTTCCTCGGGCCGAACGGCGCGGGGAAGTCGACGACGATGCGGATGCTGCTGGGCCTGGACAGGGCCGAGTCCGGTGAGGCGCTGGTGAACGGCGGCCGGTACGCGGCGCTGCGGCGGCCGATGTTCGAGGTGGGTGCGCTGCTGGACGCGGGCGCGGTGCACGGCGGCCGCCGGGCGATCGACCATCTGGGCTGGCTGGCGCGCAGCAACGGCGTCGCGCCGCGCCGGACGGCGGAGGTGCTGGAGCTCGTCGGCCTGGCGGGGGTGGCGCGCAAGCGGGTCGGAGGCTTCTCGCTGGGCATGCGGCAGCGGCTCGGGGTCGCGGCGGCGCTGCTGGGCGACCCGGGCGTGCTGCTGTTCGACGAGCCGGTGAACGGCCTGGACCCGGACGGCGTGCGCTGGATCCGCGAGCTGATGCGGTCCCTCGCGGCGGAGGGCCGCACGGTGCTGATCTCCAGCCACCTGATGAGCGAGATGGAGATGACCGCCGACCGGCTGATCGTGATCGGCCGCGGCCGGCTGATCGCGGACACGTCGGTCCGGGAGCTGGCGGACCGGTTCGCGCGGGGCGTGCGGGTGCGCTCGCCGCGCCCGGACGAGCTGACGGCGGTGCTCGCGGCCGCCGGCGGGCGCGTGGAGACCGCGCAGGGCGACGCGCTCACGGTGACGGGGCTGAACGTGGCGGAGATCGGCGACCGGGCGGCGGCGCACGGCATCCCGCTGCACGAGGTGGCGGCGCAGAGCGCGTCGCTGGAGGAGGCGTACATGGAACTGACCGCCGACAGCGCCGAGTTCGGGTCGGTGGCGCGATGAGCGGGACCGGCACGGGCGAACGCCGGGCGGGGTTCCCGGCCGGGGACGCCGCGGCGGCGCACGGCCGCGCGGCGGGCTCCGCTGCGAGGTCCGGCGGGACGTGGACGGGCGCGATCGCCGGGGAGTGGCACAAGCTGCGCACCGTCCGGTCGACGGCCGCGATCCTCGCGGCGATCGGGGTGGCGTTCCTGTTCTGCCTGCTCTGGTCCCTGTACGCGGTGCGGTACTGGGAGGGCCTGTCCGCCGCGGAGCGGGCGGACCTGGCCCCGGCGCCGCCGACGCAGTTCCTCACGGCGGTGCTCCCGGTCTGCGCCGTGGTGCTCGGCGCGCTGACGCTGACGTCGGAGTACGCGACCGGGATGATCCGCACGAGCCTCACCGCCATGCCGCGCCGGCTGCCGCTGCTGGGCGCCAAGGCGCTGGCGGCGGCCGGGCTGGTCGGCGCCGCCGCGCTGGTGAGCCTCGCTGCGGCGCTGCTGGCGGGACGGGCCATCGCGGGCGACCGTCCGATGCCGGGGTTCGACGGCCCGCTCGCCGACCACGCCGCCAACGCGGTCGCCATCGCCGTGACGGCGGCGGCGATCACGCTGATGACGCTGGGCATGGCGGCGCTGCTCCGCTCGACGGCCGCGACGATCACGATCGGAATGGGGCTGGTGTTCGTCGCGCCGCCGCTCGTGCGGCTGCTGCCGGCGCCGTGGGACGACCGGATCTGGTGGCTGCTGCCGGCCGGTTTCCCGAACCAGGTCGCGCCGGTGCCGGGGTCGACGGCGGGCGAGGGCGGGCTGTCCGGGCCCGCCGCGGCGGCGCTGCTCGTCGTCTACGTCGCGGTCATGCTGGGCGCCGGGGCGTACGCGTTCGCGCGCCGGGACGCGTGACCGGCGCGGTCGCGCCCGTCCCGGCGGGGAGCGCGCTGGGCCGGGCGGTGGCGGCGGAGTGGCGGAAGCTGCGCTCGGTCCGCTCGACCTACGGCGTGTTGGGGACGGCCGTCGCGTTCTCCCTGTTCGTCGTGCTGCTCGCGGCGCAGCTCGCCCGGACCTGGGACGGCCTCGGCGCGGACGACCGCGCGCAGGTGGCGATCCGCCCGGTGCTGGAGCTCGCCGGGTGGGTGGG
>NZ_QHJN01000254.1:0-7481 GCF_003947565.1 Actinomadura sp. WAC 06369
GCTGGGGGGCGGTCGCGGGGGCGGCATGCGCGGCCGCCTGAGCAGGCGGGGCCCTTCGCGCACGAGCAGCAGCAGCCGCAGTTCCAGCTTCCTCCCCCGTATCCGCCGGGCGGGCCGCAGGCGCACGGGCAGCAGCAGCCCGTGTCCCCGTACGACCCGCGACCGGACGGCCGGGACGGTGAGGCGTCCGCGGAGCGGCGGCGCACGTGGCTCGGGCCCCGGGCGCGCCGTGTCGTGGAGGTGTGCGTGCTCGCGGTCCTGCTGCCCGGGCTGCTCGGCCTGTACTGGGTGGACGAGACGGGACGCGCGGAGAGCCTCGAGCCGCCGGTGAAGGTGTCGTCCGTCGCGCGCGGGAAGATCGGGGAGCTGGTGGGCGCCCGGTGGACGGTGTACAAGCGGGAGTCGGCGCCCCAGGGCGGCCCCGCGGGGCAGGACGCCGTCCAGCTTCAGGTGGTCCTCGCGGTGAAGGCCCAGGACGCGAAGAGCGCGAAGACGGTCGGCGGCTACGGGATGGAGTTCCGGTTCGTCGGCCGCGACGGCCGGGAGTGGACGGCGGACGCGTCGAAGCCCCCGCAGGTGACGCCGGGGCAGGCGTTCCCGATCACGGTCCGTGGGACGGTGCCCCGTGCCAGGGCGGAGTCGCTGGCGCTGGTGGTGCGGCCGCCGGAGTCGGAGCGTCGGGGGGCGGATCCACTGCCTTCGCTGCGGTTCGAGCCGTGACGCGCGTGACCATGAGGTTGAACGCGGCGGCGAGCAGGCAGATGCGCAGGATCTCGAAGACGAGCCCGGCGGCGTAGCCGACGAGCGGCATCCGCGGCAGCCACCAGGCGACGTCGTGGGCGCCGATCAGCTCGTACGCCTTCCGGCCGGCGGCCTGCTCGCCGACGTGCAGCGCCGCGAACAGCAGGCAGAACGTGGCGAACGGCATCATTCCGGACCGGCGGACGAGGCGGAGCCCGTACCAGGCGGGCAGCAGCATGTCGCGGAGGCCGCGGGTGAGGACCTCGCGGGGGCTGTTCACCCGGTCGATGGCGCCGACGCTGGCGATGCGCCGGGCGGTGCGGGACTCGCCGAGGACGAGCCGCTCGTCGCCGGTGTCGAGGCCGAGGATGACGCCGGCGATGACGATCCAGATGAGGGCGCCGAGGACGGCGTCCTTGAACGGCGGCCAGACGTCCAGCAGGGGTCCGGCGGCGCCGCTGAACCACTCCCACGCCTGCCGGTCGGTGAACCACTCCGCGCCCTTGTCGCGGAGCTGGTCGATGGTGAAGATGCCGAACAGCGCGAAGTTGATCTCGAGGAAGCCGGCGAGCGGGCCGACGGTGCGGGGCAGCCGGTCCTCCAGCAGCCACTCGACGAGGACCTTCACCACGAAGAACGCGGCGGTGAGGACGATCGCGAGCTTCACGTGCTTCTCGAGGGACAGCAGCAGCCCGATGCCCTCGATCTGGCCCTGGAGGCCGCCGTCGGTGAAGCCGCGGCTCGCGGCCATGTCGGCGAACTCGCGGGCGTCCTCGCTCTGCTGCCCCCACGCGAGGTAGAAGATGACGAACGGGAGCGCGGCGCGGCCCATCGCGCTGAGCGCCGACTCGTCCTCGTTGCCGACGGCCCAGGACGTCAGGTCGCCGCCGGGGGACCGGGCGTGCACGACGTCGAGGCCCTCGCGCACGCAGTGGATCATCAGGGCGGTCGTCGTCAGCGTGATGACGACGAGGAGGCCGACGGTCAGCAGCGGCGCGACCGTCGCGGCCGTCCCGTCCATCTTGCCGAGGCGGTAGCCGCCGTACATCACCCCGTACCGCAGCAGTTCCCCGAGGGTGAACCACAGCGTGAGGGGCAGCACGAAGCGGCCCGCCAGCTTGAGCGTCGCCCACGGGAGGATCAGCGGGGATTTGGGGGAGAGTCGGAGCATCGCGCCGATGGTACCGAGCGGGGCGGACACCAGGGAGGGCGCTCGACCGGAAACGGCGGACCCCGCCGTCCGCGCTGGGCGGGACGGCGGGGTCCGTGCGGACGTCGCGTCCGCTCGGGTCAGATGGCGACCTCGAGCGCGGCGACCTCACCGGTCTTGGCGGTGACGGTGTTGTCGACGCTCACACCGCCCGCGGCGAGGACGCGGACCGTCCAGTCGCCGTCGGCCGCGAAGAAGCGGAACACGCCCTCGTCGCCGGTGACGACCTCGGCGGTGAACTCGCCGGTGGCGTCGAGCAGGCGGGCGTAGGCGCTGGACACGGGCGCGCCGTCACGCGTGACGGTGCCCTGGATGACGGCCTCGTTGGTCAGGTCGACGGTCGCGGGCAGATGCGCCGTCTGAGCGGGCGCTGCGCAACCCTGGGTCATTGTTCCTCCATCTCCGTGTGCACGGAAAATCTGCTCCGCCGGGCGGCGGACGGCGGACGGTTACTTGGGCTCGCCCAGCTCGACCGGGACGCCGACGAGCGAGCCGTACTCGGTCCAGGAGCCGTCGTAGTTCTTGACGTTCTCCAGGCCGAGCAGCTCGCGCAGGGCGAACCAGGTGTGCGACGAGCGCTCACCGATGCGGCAGTAGGCGATGGTGTCCTTGTTCAGGTCGACGCCGGCCTCGGTGTAGAGCTGCCGGAGCTCCTCGTCGGACTTGAACGTGCCGTCGTCGTTGGCGGCCTTCGACCACGGGATGCTGCGGGCGGTCGGGACGTGCCCGGCGCGCTGCGCCTGCTCCTGCGGAAGGTGCGCGGGAGCGAGCAGCTTGCCGCTGAACTCGTCCGGGGACCGGACGTCGATCAGGTTCTGGGTGCCGATGGCGTCGACGACCTCGTCGCGGAACGCGCGGATCGACAGGTCCTGGTCCTGCGCCTTGTAGTCGGTCTTCGGGCGGGACGGCACGTCGGTGACCAGCTCGCGGGAGTCGAGCTCCCACTTCTTGCGGCCGCCGTCGAGCAGCTGCACCTTCTGGTGGCCGTACAGCTTGAAGTACCAGTAGGCGTAGGCGGCGAACCAGTTGTTGTTGCCGCCGTACAGGATGACCAGGTCGTCGTTGGCGATGCCCTTGGACGAGAGCAGCTCCTCGAAGCCGGTCTTGTCGACGAAGTCGCGGCGGACCGGGTCCTGCAGCTCGGTCTTCCAGTCGATCTTCACGGCGCCACGGATGTGGCCCTTGTCGTAGGCGGACACGTCCTCGTCGACCTCGACCAGGACGAGGCCGGGGTCGTCCAGGTGCTCTTCGACCCAGCTGGCGTCCACCAGAACGTCGGCGCGGCTCATGCGGGAACCTCCCTGTCGGAGCGAATCTTCGCGGTGAATTGTCGGATCAGCGGATACTTCGCGCAGCCCCCGCGACGCGGCGCGGGGCGGTGCTCGCGCATCGCACGGGCGGCGGCATCGGTACCGAGCCGGATGTTCGTGAGCCGGATGGTCCCCGTCGCGCGACCGGCCGAACCCGCCGGGACGGAGCGGGGAGTGACACGGGACTCCGGGGCGGACGCGCCGGGGCGCGGCCCACACGGGTCGACCTGCATCGGGGTGCTCCAGGCGGGGAGGCGTGCGTACGAGCTGAATAGTGGGAAAGTGCTCGGAACGGTCGGGCTCGATGCCTCAGGCCATGCGACAGAGCGAGGCGGCCACGCGGCAGAAGTCGACCGCGCGGCGCTTCGTGAGCATCTGCTCTGTTCGGTCACGCACGGACACGATGGTAAGCCGACAATCCACGTGGTGTCACATCCGTCTCGCGTTGCGAGACAGTGACATTCGTCTTAGGGCTGGTCACCGGAGTGTCCCCTCAGCGGACGGCCGCGCCGAGAGCCGCGATCACGTCGGCCTTGCGGGGCGCCCCGGCGGCCCGCCGCACGACGCGCCCGGCGGCGTCCAGCACCAGCACGGTCGGTGTGCCGGTGACGTCCAGTTGCCGGACGAGCGGCAGGTTCGCCTCCGCGTCGATCTCGACGTGCGCGACGCCGTCCACCATGCGGGCCACGTCGCCGAGGACCCGCCGGGTGGCGCGGCACGGCGCGCAGAAGGCGCTGGAGAACTGGACGAGCGTCGCGCGCTCGCCGAGGTCGGCGCCCAGATCGTCCGGTCCGAGCACGTCCGCCACGTGGTCCCTCCCATCGCCGCCGTCCGGTACAACCGCGCGGGACGGCCGCGTCTTCCTGCGGCCGTCCCGTTGGTCGCCGCCGGCGCGTCCGTCCCGGCGGGGGCTCACATCGGGATGGTCAGCACCGAACCGCCGTCGAGCCCGACGATCTCGAACGACGACAGCTCGCCGCGCGGGAACATCGTCGAACCGCGGTACTCGCCGTACCCGTCGTCGTAGGGCACGTACCAGCTCCCGAGGGCGTCCTTGCGGCCGTCCCGGGCGATCACCTGGAGGCGGCAGCGCGCGCCCCGCTCCAGCCCCGACAGGTGCAGTTCGACCTCGGTGCCCCAGGTGCGCTCGTACAGGAGCACGTAGCCCCGGACGCCCGTCGCGTCGTTCGCCGCCGCGATGCGCTCCGCGGTGACCACCTGCGTGGGCGCGGGCGGCGCGGACGTCGCGGGCGGTGCGGCGGCCGTCCCGGGCCCGCCGCCCGCCGCGGTGATCAGCCCGCCGGCGAGGCCCCCGACCGCGAGCGTCAGGCAGGCCGCCGCGGCGACCGGCGCCCACCGCCGCAGGCGCGACCGGTCCCGCCGCGGGCGGGGGCGGCGCAGCGGCCCGCGCCGCTGCTCGGCGGCCCGCGCCAGCAGCGCGTCCAGCAGTTCCGGCGGCGGCCCGGCGACCCGGGTGAGCTGCTCCTCGTCGACCCGGCCGAGCAGCGCGGGCAGGCCGGCGAGCCCGGCCAGCTCGTCCCGGCAGGCCGGGCAGCCGGCCAGGTGCGCGTCCACCCGGGCCCGCTCCGCGGGGTCGATGGCGCCGACGACGTACACGCCGAGGGCGGCGCGCACGTCCGTGCAGGGATCGGTCATGGCGCCAGCCCCCTCTCCTCCAGCGCCAGCTTCAGCGCACGCAGCGCGTAGTACGTCCGGGACTTCACCGTTCCGGGCGGGATGCCGAGCACGTCGGCGGCCTCCGCCACCGACCGCCCCCGGTAGTACGTCTCGACGAGCACCGCCCGGTGGCTCGGGCTGAGCTGCGCGAGCGCCTCCGCGACCGTCCACGACTCCAGCGCCCGGTCGATGTCGTCCGTCCCGGCCGTCATGGCCTGCTCGTCCATGTCCGTCTCCTGCGGCCGCGCGCGCCTGGCCCGGTGCGCGTCCACCACCAGGTTCCGGGCGACGGTGAACAGCCACGGGCGGACGGGCCGCCCCGCGAGCGCCTCGGGATGCCGCCACGCCCGCAGCAGCGTCTCCTGCACGATGTCCTCGGCGTGCGTCCGGTCCCCGCCCGTCAGCCGCAGCACGTAGCCGAGCAGGGGTCCGCCGTGCTCGCTGTAGAGGGCGCGCAACAGTCCCTCGTCCGCAGTGGGGCCCACGCCACTCACACGTACGCCGCGCCGGAACGGTTCACCGTCAGCGCACGTTCTCCAGGTCGCTCAGCTGGACGTTGCGCGCGGTCGCCGACACGCGGAGCCCGTCGGCCGTCGGCTCGATCCGGCTGATCCGCGACCCGACCGGCAGGTCGGTGACCGGAACCGACCAGGTGAGCTGCCGCTTCACCAGCGCCAGCGGGATCTGCGGGCCGCCGTCCGGCGCGACCGACACCGGCGTCACCGCGATGCCCTGGTCCGTCGCCTCCAGCGACACGACCGCCTTGCCCGACAACCGGACCCCCATCACGGCGCCCGCGAGGTCGACCTCCAGGTCGTCGCCCTTCGGCGCGAGCCCCTCGACCTCCTTCGGCGCCCGCTCCTCGATCACCGAGTACGGCACGACCGCCGACGCGGTCGCCGTCCGGGCCGTCACGTTCGCGGTGTTGCCGTTCGCGATCTCCGACAGCGGCGCCCGGACGCCCCGCATGTCGACCCGGACGCCCGAGAGCGTCACGTCCTGCTCGGTGTAGTCCCCGATCAGGACCTCGATGTGGTCGTACTCGCCGCCGACCGCCTGCGTCAGGAACGGGAACCCGTGGATCGACACGTCCGGCTGCCGCGCGAGCCCCTCCTGGGCCGCGACCTGCCGCGCGATCTCGCCTTCCGCGACGCGCACCCCGATCCGGTCGGCGGCGATCAGCCCTCCCACCACCAGGACGAGCAGAACCACGAGTGCCTTGCGCATGTCTCTCCTCCGGACGGCCGCGCGATCGCCACACCTTAACCGCCCCGGCGAGCCGCCCGAGTCGCTCCACGGAGTGACATCAGCCCCCGGCGAACGGCGGCAGGACCTCCACGACCCCGCCCTCCGGGAGCTCCACCGCCTCGTGCTCGCGCGTCCCGACCGGGTCGCCGTCCACGAGGAACGAACTCCGCGCGACCACCCGCGCGAACTCCCCGTCCCGCCCGGCGGACGCCGCCGCGAGCGCCTCCGCCAGCGTCCCGGCGTCGTACGGCTCCTCGGCGCGGCCCGCCGCCGCCTTCGCCGCCGCCCAGTACCGGATCGTCCCCTTCGCCATGCCCCCAGGATCCCACCCGCCTCCCCCGGCCCGGAACGGGCGGGGCCGACTCGGATATGCTCAACGCAGGGATCCGGGCAACGAGGCCGGGGAGTTCACCCGAACACCTTGCATGGCCTCGTCTCGCGCGCGTCGGCCATGTCGGGGCGGGCGGGAGTGAGCAGCCTGGGTCCCACGTCTGTTTCAAGACGAGGAGGCGGCATTGAGCAGTCTGCTCTTGCTGACCAACGCACTGGAACCGTCCGACGAGGTGCTGCCCGCGCTGGGCCTGCTGCTGCACTCGGTGAGGGTCGCCCCCGCGGAGGCGTCCGCGCTCATCGACGCGCCGCCCGCCGACATCGTCCTGGTGGACGCGCGCCGCGACCTCGCCCAGGCCAAGAGCCTGTGCCGCCTGCTGCGCACCACCGGCCTCGACAGCCCCCTGCTGGGCATCGTCACCGAGGGCGGGCTCGCCGCCCTCAGCCCCGAGTGGGGACTGGACGACCTGCTCCTGCAGACCGCCGGCCCCGCCGAGGTCGAGGCGCGCCTCCGCCTCGCCGTCGGCCGCGCCGCGGCGTCCGCCGACGCCGAGGAGGACCCCGGCGAGATCCGCAACGGCGACCTCACGATCGACGAGGCCACCTACACGGCCCGCCTGCGCGGCCGCATCCTCGACCTCACCTTCAAGGAGTTCGAGCTCCTGAAGTACCTCGCGCAGCACCCGGGCCGCGTCTTCACCCGCGCCCAGCTCCTCCAGGAGGTCTGGGGCTACGACTACTTCGGCGGCACCCGCACGGTCGACGTCCACGTCCGCCGCCTCCGCGCGAAACTCGGCGCCGAGTACGAGGCCCTGATCGGCACCGTCCGCAACGTCGGCTACCGCTTCGTCCCCGACGAGCGGCCGGGCGGCGAAGCCGAGGAGAAGGCCCCCGCCCGGACCTGACCCGGCCGCGGCCGCTCGTCGGGGACGAGGCGGTAGCCGACGTTGCGGACGGTGCCGATC
>NZ_QHJN01000255.1:0-7410 GCF_003947565.1 Actinomadura sp. WAC 06369
CATCAACCGGCTCAAACGGCACCGGGCCGTGGCCACCCGGTACGACAAGCTCGCCGTCCGCTACGAAGCGACCCTCCACATCGCTGTCATCAACGACTGGCTGACCTGCCTTTGAAACACGCCCTAGGTGGCTGACCATTTCGCTGACGGGCGGATGCAACTCCTCCACCGCATCCAACACCAGGGTGGCTCCGCCGCGCAGCTGCTCAGCGAGCAAGTGGGGATGTGGGGCCTCCCAAGGTGGCATCCGCCGGTAGGCCCGGCGTTCGCAGTACGCCGAGAGCGGGACGGTCGCTCCGGCAAGGGCGAGTCGCAACCGCGGTGGTTCGAGCCGGTGGGTATCGAGAATTCGGTTCAGAGCGGGCCACGTCAGCAGGCCGGAGAACCGATCCGCTTCGGTGGTCGACGCCGGATATACGCGATGAGTACGGCCCAGGTCCTGGGCGAGGAACATGTCCCCGCCCAGGACCTCGGCGATCAAGTCGATCACGATCAGCCGTCGTTGAGGTCGGACTTGCCGGAGGATCCGCCGTCGGACGGCTGGGTGGCGCGTCCCCGCGCCGCCGTGATCCTCTCTACGGCGACCACCAGCTCGCCGTTCGTGTCGTTGTTCATGGATGTTCCTTCCTGCCTCTTGCCGCTGGTCGGCCGGGCCGTTGGAAACCACGATGCGGCCAACGGCACGTGTTGGGCAGTGAACCGACCCGTGGAACGGTTCCGTGTGCCGAGTCCACAGAGATGATTTGCGGATCATCGGATTCCCTGGAGTGGGTTCCGCTAGTCTTTGACGTGGAGAAGTCGAGAGAGTCAAGGGCGATCAACACGTGACCAGGCGCAAGGTCTTCAACCCAGGCGATATTCCGATGACCTTTTGGAGTTGCGACGAGGTCGCGGAGGCCCTCGCGGATCGTGACGTTGGTCGACTGTTCCGTCTCTTCCTCGCCCGTTATCCTGAATGCACACAGACGCAACTGGCGCTACTTACCCAACATGATCGGTCTGATGTCTCCAATTGGGTGAGAGGCGCGCGGCAAGGCCGAGTGTCCGACATTGAGGTGCTGACCCGTATCGCCGACGGCATGCAGATCCCGGATAGAGCCAGGCTTTCACTCGGACTCGCCCCAGCCGACCCTCTTCCTCTCAAGAAAGAACCAATACGGCCCTGGCGACAAGTGATCGAACGAGACACTGACGCCACCGAGAACACAGGTCGTCCTGTGTGCATAGCCATCTGTGGGAGCCGAACCGCTGACGCCGACGGTGCGGTGATCGACGACGCCGTCCGATGCATGGCACGGCTGGTCTTGAGTCACGGCTACAGGGTGAGCCACGGTCCGGTAGGGGTCGGTATCGAAGTCCTGACCTACATCGCGGATCAGTACCGTCCGCCCGGTATAGCCCGAGCCGTTGGGCTGTTCGGCCACCGAAACGTCATCCAACATGCCGATTTGGTCGTCGTGGTCGGTGGAGGTACCGGCACCCAAACTGAAATCGACCTCGCCCTCTCGATGGGAAAAGCCGTCATAGCTCTGCCGGCGAGCGGTGGTGCCGCCCGCCGCTTCTACACTCGCGCCGCACGAGATGAACGTCTGCGGGCGATGTCCGAGGAGCAGTTCACTGCCCTTGGTGCGGGCGACGATCCCGCGGAAGATCTTGCCCGTATCATCGAAGAACTACTCAGTAGAGAATCTGGAGAGACCGGTGTCTGAACGCCCCTACGTGCTCCTGTCCTGCGCCGCATCGATCGATGGCTACATCGATGACGCCACCAGTCAACGGCTCCTACTGTCCAACGACGAGGACTTCGACCGTGTTGACGAAGTCCGTGCGAGTTGCGATGCCATTCTTGTCGGCGCCAACACCATCCGACGCGATAACCCGCGCCTCCTCGTTCGGGCGGAGGCTCGACGCAAGGACCGAGTTTCCCGAGGGCTGCCCGAAAGCCCGATCAAGGTCACCCTTACGGCAGGGGGCGACTTGCGGCCCGATGCGAAATTCTTCATCGCCGGCGACGTTGAAAAAATTGTTTACTGCGGTAGCGCAGCGGCCGAAGAGTGCCGGAAGCGCTTGGGTGAGGTGGCGACCGTTGAAGGCGTTGGCGAACCGATCGACTTGAAAACCGTGCTGAGCGACCTCGCCGCTCGGGGCGTCCGCCGCTTGATGGTAGAGGGCGGCGGTACCATCCACACCCAGTTCCTCACCGCTGGTCTCGCCGACGAGCTGCAGCTCGTCATCGCTCCGTTCTTCGTTGGTGACTCTGCTGCCCCTCGGTTCGTGGGGGACGGCGAGTTCCGTCATGGCCCCAGTGACCGCATGAGCCTCGCCGAGGTGCGTCCGATCGGAGACGTGATTCTGGCTCGATACCTGCTCAAGCGCTCCTGATCGGTGCGGGACGTCGGCCACTGGCTGGGCGGTACGCCGAGCGCTTTCTGGGCCGTTGGCGAGGAGGACCGGCGGCCCGGCGGCCCGGCGGTCCGGCGGCCCGGCGGCCCCGCCTCGGGTTGGGCAGACATTCCCAGAGGACGGTAACGAGGCGCCACCCGCTGCTCTGGCGAGTGCCCTGCCACCGGATGCCGACGGCCGCGGCGCCGAACACCCTCGGCCCCAGAGCGATCCGGGTATGGCCCGCATCGCTACCGCGTCCGATGACCGCACCGTGCGGGTCTGGGACGGCCGCCGCCGAGGAACAGGAGGCCGCCGGGGCCCACCGGGACAAATGACTTCGGTTGCCTGATCCGCCGATGGGACCCGGCTGCTCACGGGCTCGGTCGACGGCACTGCACGGATCTGGAGGGCGGGCAGGCTTCCCGCCGATCCGTGACGTTCTCAAAGGGCCGTGTCGACCTCGCGGACGTCCGTCTCCACCAAGTGGAACGATCAGCTCGCGCCACTTCGCCACCACTCGTCGAGCAGGCCGTGCCGTACCCGGTACGTTCGCAGTTGCGTCGTCCTCGCCACCGTCCCGCCCCTTCCGCCGTCGCGATTGCCCGTGAGATTCGTGGCGAGCCGGGGCCTTGGCGTCGCCCGCTTTGAGTCCTCGGTTTGATGCCCTGACGTGGATAGCCGTAGTTGAGCGACGGATCGAGTGCCGGGGTTCCGTCGTGCGGACGAACTGGGCGCATTCTCCGACACAGACTCGACCTCGTTACCCCGGAATCGCGCTTCCCCAGTCGGCCGGGCCGGTGACTCCGCGGCCTGGACGGCAATGGGTGGGAAGAGCATGTCGCGCGGGGCGTTCGTAGCCGGGGAACCAGCGGCGGCAGGCGGTGGCGAGCCGGGTGAGGAGGCCGGGGCGCGCGGTCGGGCGCGGGTTGACGGCTTCGCGGCGTGGCGGGCTCCAGGTGCCGTCGCGTCTTCGCGTAGACGGCGGAGCTGCGGATGTGTCGCGTCCGGCGGGGCGTGGAGGGCCGAGGGCGGCGCGGAGTTGGTAGGCGAGCTCGGCGGCGTTCTTGGCTTCGACCAGCCGGTTGGGGAGGAGCGCCCACAGTGAGCCGCTGTAGTCGCCGTACCAGAGGCAGACGCCGGGGAACGTCCGTCGCAGGTCGGCCAAGGCCGCGTCGAGGTCGGCGTCCAGTTCGATGTGGGACGGGTGATGGTCGTCGGGTTGCATGGTGAGCCTCCGGAGAAGGGGGGAGCGGTCTACCAGGACGCCGTGAACATGCGGCCTCTGAGGACGTGGGCCACCAGTTCGGCGGCGCCCTCGGCGTCGCCGCAGGGACAGAGGTAGTGATGGTCCAATTCGTGATAACCCCAAATTTCGCCCGGTGCGGCGTGGACGGCGATCACGGTTCGGACGTGGGCGTGCGGGTCGATGACCGCCAGCCGTGGCCGAGCGCGGTGCCGCGCGACGCAGCGGTATCCCAGCGCGTGGAGCACGGTGGCGAGCGCGTCCAAATGCCGGATCGCCGCCGACCGTTTCCACCACGCCCGCAGGCTGAGCAGGACGGGTTCGGCTCGGACGATCAGAGCGCCCACCGAACCCACACGACCTTTCCGGTCTCGTACAGCGGGCGGATGCCCCATTCCTGGACGAGCTCGATGACCAGCGGCAGCCCCCGCCCGCCCTCGGCGTGGTCGTTCTCCGGCCGGACGACGGGCAGCGCGGCCCCCTCGTCCCACACCTCCACACACACGGAGGTCTTGGTCTCATTCGGGAAAATTCGCACGACGATATGACCGAATTCGACGTGCTTGTAGGAATTGGTGACCAATTCCGTCACCACGAGCCGCCCCGCGAAGTCGTCGTGTATGTCGAGTTGCCCGAACTGCTCGACGAGGAACCGCCGCGCGAGCGCGGGTGCCTGGTCGGACGGTGGAAGGACGAGCGTCGGCGTCTCCGGCGCAAGCGCAACGGTTGACATTGGAAGATCCCTTCGCGACGAGTCCGGTTGCCTGTCCGCTAATTCAGGCAGTCGGCCCGCAGTGCGAGGCGTCAACTACAGAACAAACAGAAATCTGAGGTCGGATTACTTGGTGACACTTGAGGTCGCTTGAGGCACCATGTGCGTATGGCGTCCTCCCAGCAGCAAGGCAAGCGCAACAGCACGTCGCCCATGCTCACGGCGTTCGGGAAAGCATTGCGGCGCCACCGCAGCCGCGTCGGGCTCAGCCAAGACCGGCTGGCGGCCAAATTGGGGGTAACTGCCCAATATGTGTCTTTGGTGGAACTCGGCCGCACCCGTTGCACCTTAGAGTTCGTCACGGCATCAGACGCGGCTCTTGGGGCTGAAGGTGAGCTTCAGGAGTTGTGGAAAGACCTCGTTATGGACTCGGCCTACCCGACGTGGTTCGACTGGCCCACCGTCGAGGCCGAGGCTCTGGAGCTCACGGAGTACAGCCTGACCGTGGTCCCCGGCCTGTTGCAGCTCCCCGCGTACGCAAGTGCCATCCTGCGCGGCAACAAGGAAGCCGTGGACGCTCGTCTCAAGCGTCAGGACATCCTGCGGAAGAACCCGCCGCCTCCGCTGACCGTGTTGCTGGACGAGGCGGTCTTGCACCGCGAGGTCGGCGACAAGGAGGTCATGCGGGAGCAACTGGAGTACCTGGCCAGTGTGGCCGGACGTAACGTGACCATGCAGGTCGTCCCCAACCGTGGTGAGCACGACGGCAACTCGGGCGCCTTCGTGGTGGCCACTCTGGAAGACCGTTCCGAGGTGGTGTACGTCGAGAGCGCCTATCGTGGCCTCACCTTGAGCGACCCAGACGCGCTGGCTACGATCGCGGCAACCCTCCGGGAGCTTCGTAGTCTGGCGCTGCCGATGACGATGAGTGTCGATCTGATCCGCAGAACGGTGGATGAAAAATGGATTTGAGCACGGCGGTTTGGCGCAAGGCCAGCCGCAGTACGTCGAACGGCGGCAACTGCGTCGAAGTCGCTGATCTTTCCAGCGCCGTTGCCGTCCGTGACAGTAAGGACCCGGACGGCCCCAAGCTCACGGTGAGTCGAGACGACTTCCGGCGCTTCGCTAAGGCGATCAAAGGTCTCTGAGCCCCTGGCGCCTCCCGTCTCAAGGCCGTGTCCGGCGGCAAAGGCGGTAGGCGCGGCCCGTCCTGACGGGACGGGGTGTCAGGGGGTGGCTGTGTCTAGGCGGGTTGCTAGGGCCAGGTAGGTGTCTGTCCAGCCGCTGCTGGTGGCGATCTCGCACAGGGGGGCCGTCGGGAGGAGGAGGTGGCGGAGGTCGGGCAGGCGGGTGGCGTCGCCGCGTTGGAGGCGGTCGGCGTGGTCGCGGAGCTCGGAGACGAGGTCGTCCTCGCTCGCGTACCGCCGCTGCCAGGTCAGGTCCTGGGGCGTGGCCTGCACGATGGCCAGTATCGCTTCGACGGTCTCGAGGGCCGTGCCGAGCACGCGCGCGTCCATCGGAACAGCATCGCCGACCCTCGCCGCCACCGCCAGCCGTCCGCTTACACAACTGTGCGGGAGTGCTAACGCCGTTTTCGAAGGTTCGTCTCGCAGCGCATTCTGGCCGGCGGCCGGGCTTGGGAGTGTGGTCGGGCTTCGGTGCCACCCCCACACGTCAGGAGCGGTTGATGCGACTGAGATCCCTGTTCACGACCGGTGCCCTCGGCGCCGCGCTGGCGGTCCCCATGCTGGGCGCCCCCGCGTCGGCGGCGCCGTGGACCTGCTGGTCCTCCGACGCCCAGATCTACGCGGCGGCCGACACCGTCCACGGCTCCCCAGGCGACCTGCTCGCCTGCCGGGAGGTGAAACTGGACGGCGTCCGCAACGCGCCCGGCCACAAGGCGTGGAAGGTGCGGTACGTCTCCACCGACGCCAAGGGCGCGAAGGTCGCCGTCACCGGTACCGTCGCGGTCCCCACCGCGGCGTGGACGAAGGGCGGCTCGCGGCCGACGATCGCGTTCAACCCCGGGACGCTCGGGTCCGGGCCGCAGTGCGCGTTCTCCCGGCAGCTCGCGGGCCAGAAGCAGGACATGTACGAGGGCGACAACATCGCCACGTTCCTCAACGCGGGCCACGCGGTGGCTGCCACCGACGGCGTCGGCTACATCGACGGCGAGGTGCACACCTACGTCAACGGCGCCAACGCCGGGCACGCGCTGCTGGACGCCGTCCGCGCCTCCCGCCAGATCCCCGGCGGGAGCCTGAAGGCCGACAGCAAGGTCGGCATCTCCGGGTACTCCGAGGGCGGGCACGCCTCCCTGTGGGGCGCCCAGCTCGCCGAGTCCTACGCCCCCGAGCTGAACGTCGTCGGCGCCGCCGCCGGCGGCGTCCCCGGCGACCTGCGCGTCACCGCGGAGGCCCTCAACGGCAGCCTGTTCGCCGGGTTCCTCGCCGACGCCCTCATCGGCCTGAACGCCCAGTACCCCGAGATGCCGTTCGACGAGCTGATGAACGACGCGGGCCGCCGCGCCGTCGACGACGTCAAGAAGAACTGCCTGCTCGGCACCCTGGCGGTGTTCACGGGCGCGCGGGTGGAGAACTTCACCACCGACAAGCTGTCGCTGGACGACCTGTACGCGATCGCGGGACCCGGGGGCGTGACCTGGGGCGAGATCGTCGACCGGCAGAAGGTCGGTGTCGGCATCGGCCCCGCGGGTTCGGGCGCCCGGTACGAGATCGGCTTCCCGGTGTTCCAGTACCGCGGCTGGCTGGAGGAGATCATCCCGCACGAGACCGAGGACGCCACCCGGCAGCTGTACTGCGACGCCGGCATCAACACCACCTGGAAGAACACCTACATGTCCGAGCACCTGTCGACCGACTGGGCCGCGGCCCAGGACGTGACGAAGTTCCTGAACGACAGGTTCGAGGGCAAGCCGGTCGAAGGCAACTGCTGACCCGACCGTCCCCCGGCCCGGACGCTGAATGCATCGGCGTCCGGGCCGGTTCGCGCCGTCAGGGGGTCGGCTGGGAGGGGCGTTCGTCCAGGTCGGGCGGGGCGGAGCGGTAGG
>NZ_QHJN01000256.1:0-7297 GCF_003947565.1 Actinomadura sp. WAC 06369
GGGGATCGGCGGCACGGCGGGGGCGGGCGGCGGTCAGAAGAAGCCCTTCCGGCGGCCCGCGTCCTGGAGGAAGCCGTTCAGCTGGGACTCCCAGTCGGTGTTGCCGACGGTCGCGTAGTCGACCTTGAAGCGGCTGAACGAGTCGTGGCCCTCGGTGAAGATGCCGCCGCGCTTGTCGAGCTCCAGGACGACGTCCATGGAGGTCGGGTAGGAGACGAACGTCACCTCCAGCTGCTTGATGCCGCCCGCGTACTGCGGCGGCGGGGTGAACTCGATCTCCTGGTAGAACGGCAGCGTCTGGTTGACGCCGTAGATGCGGCCCCGCTCGCAGTCGGCGTTGCGGAAGCGGAAGCCGAGGTTGCCGAACGCCTCCAGGATGCGCGCCTGCGCGGGCAGCGGATGCACCGCGATCGGGTCGAGGTCGCCCGGGTCGATCGCGCCGGCGACCTCCAGCTCGGTGGCGAGGCCGACGGTGGTGCCGACCAGCGGGCGCCCGTACATGTGCGTCAGGGGCGCCTCCCACGGGATGGCGAACTCGAAGGGGATGGTGTGGCGCGAGCCGTCGTCCAGCTCGAAGCCCCCGGCGAGCGACACCTTCGCGTACTCGAGGTTCGTGACGTGCTCCGAGTCGCCCGACTCGACCTCGACCCGGCTGCGCAGCGCCAGGTTCAGCGACTTGATGTTGGAGTCGTGCTGGCCTCCGATCAGCGTGACCTCGCCGCGGACGACGCCGCCCGGCTGGGTGTTCGGGTCCTGCAGGGTCGTCTCGATCTGGGGGCCGCCGATGCCCATGGCCTGGCGGAGCTTCTTGAAGACCAAGGTTCTTCCTCCCGTGGTGGTGCCGAACGCCCCTGGCGCTCTCGACACATAGACGCACATGTCGGGGTTCGCGTTCCACCCTGCGGGAAGAGCGGCCGGGGCGCCGTCCGGACGGCCGCCGGACGGCCGCCGGACAGCGCCCCGGCTAGGGTCGCTCAGTGGCCCCCGCCCGCCAGGTTGAGGCCGATGACGCCGACGATGATGCAGGTCAGCGCCCCGATCTTCAACGCGGACACCTGGTCGCCCATCAGCAGCATGCCGAGCGCGGCGGTGCCGACGGCGCCGATCCCGACCCAGACGGCGTACGCCGTCCCGACGTCGAGCGTGCGGAGCGCCATGTTGAGGAGACCGAAACTGGTCACGGCGAAGACGAGGAAGCCGGCGGACGGCCACGGCTCGGTGAAGCCCTTGCTGGCCTTCAGGCACAGGGCCATGGCCACTTCGAAGAGGCCGGCGACGATGACGAGGATCCAAGCCATGTTCTGCTCCCGTGGACGAGACGGCTGCGGTCCGCGTCGTCTTGTCCTACCGGGTACGGCGCACCTCGTCCGGGAGGGGCCGGACGTGCGTCCCGCCGGGCCCTCGTCCCCGTCCAACGGCCCGCCCCGCCCCGGTGTTCCCGCCGGTGGGCAGCATCACCGGCGGGACCACCGGCCCGGCCGGCTCAGCTCCTGCCGAGCGCCCGGTACTCCCAGCCCGCGGCGCGCCAGCGGTCGGCGTCGAGGGCGTGCCGGCCGTCGACGATCCGCTTGTGCCGGACGACCTCGGCGAGCGCGTCGGGGTCGACCTCGCGGAAGTCGGACCACTCGGTGAGCAGCACGACGACGTCGGCGTCCTTGGCGACGTCGAACGCGCTCTCGCCGTAGCGCAGCTCGGGGAACGCGCGGCGCGCGTTGTCGAGCGCGGCCGGGTCGAACACGCGCACGTGCCCGCCGAGCCCGTGCATGGTGCGGGCGACGTCCAGGGCGGGGGCGTCCCGGATGTCGTCGGAGTTCGGCTTGAACGCCGCGCCCCACGCCGCGATGCGCTTGCCGGAGATCCCGCCGAGCATCTCCCGGACGAGGTCGACGGTGCGGGCGCGGCGGCGGCGGTTGATGTCGTCGACCTCGCGCAGGAACGACACCGCCTGCCCGACGCCGATCTCCTCGGCGCGGTGCGCGAACGCGCGGATGTCCTTCGGCAGGCAGCCGCCGCCGAAGCCGAGGCCCGGCTTGAGGAACTTGCCGCCGATGCGGTCGTCGAGGGCGAGCGAGTCGGCGAGGTCCTTGATGTCGGCGCCGACGGCCTCGCAGACCTCCGCCATCGCGTTGATGTAGGAGATCTTGGTGGCGAGGAACGAGTTCGCCGCGACCTTCACCAGCTCGGCCGTGGCGAGGTCGGTGCGCACGACCGGGGTGCCGAGGTCGAGGACCGGGCGGAACGCCGCCTCCAGCCGCTCGTGGGCCCAGTCGGACGCTACGCCGAACACGAGCCGGTCGGGGCGCATCGTGTCGTCCACGGCGAAGCCCTCGCGGAGGAACTCGGGGTTCCACGCCAGCTCGACCTCGGTCCCGGCGGGCGCCAGCTCGTGCACGATGCCGGTGAGCCGCTTCGCGGTCCCGACCGGGACGGTCGACTTGCCGACGACCAGCGCGCGGCGGTGCAGGTGCGGGGCGAGGCTCCGCACGGCCGCGTCGACGTAGGTGAGGTCGGCCGCGTCCGAACCGGGCTGCTGCGGGGTCCCGACGCAGACGAAGTGCACGTCGCCGAACTCGCCCGCCTCCTCGAACGAGGTGGTGAAGCGCAGCCGGCCCGACTCGAGCGCCTTGGTGAGCAGCTCCGGCAGGCCGGGCTCGAAGAAGGGGACCTCGCCGGCCGCGAGTTTGCCGATCTTGCGCTCGTCGACGTCCACGCCGAGCACCTCGAAGCCCAGCACCGCCATGCAGATGGCGTGCGTCGCACCGAGGTAACCGGTCCCGATGACGGTGAGCCTCGGGGCCTCCGCCTGGTTCATGGCACTTCTCCTTCTCGATGATGGTGACGGTAGAGCCCCTAAGAGCGCTTCCCCGTGTCGCTGGCACTGCCCCCTGTGTCAGGAGCACTGCCCCGTGTTGAGCAGTTCGCCGCCCGAGACCCTGTTGTCGCAGGCGACCGCGTTGCCGGCCGAGTCGAGCCTGATGCCCACGCCCTTGGCGTCCCCGAGGGCGATCACGTTGCGGCGGAAGACGTTCCGCGTGCCCCAGCCCTTGTACTCCTCGTGCGTCTGGAACCCGTCGGCGCCGGTCTTCGCGCCGCGGTTGTCCTCGACGACGTAGCCGTTGCCCTTGACGTCGACCCACGAGTCGTTGAACCCGCCGGACAGCTCCGTCCCGTCGAACGCGTTCCCCGCGATGCGCCCGCCGGACGTGCCCTCCTTGACGTCCACCGCCTCGGCGGTGGACCTGATCTTGTTGCCGGCGACGAGGTTGTTGTCGCTGCGGTCCGGCTGCCCGCCGGTCAGCGTGCCCCAGTTGTTGTGGGACGAGCCGAGGTAGACGCCCTCGCCGAAGCGGGGGTTCTCGCGGCCCGTGCGCGATATGGAGTTGTACTGCACGGAGTTGCCCGTGCTGAACCGCCGCAGATGGACGGCCTCGTCCCCGATGTTGCGGATCGTCAGTTCCTGGACGACCGACGCTCCCGTCCCGTCGAACATGACGCCCTTCTGGCTGTTCTGCAACGTGAAGCCGATCAGCCGCCAGTGCGCCGCGTCCTGGAGGTGGAAGCCGTACCCCTCGCCGGTGCCGCCGCCGTCCAGGACCGACTCCGGCGTCCCGCACACGAAGATCGGCCGGTCCCGCGCGCCGGACTTCTGGCTCAGGAACCGCCCCCGGAACGTGCCGGGGGCCAACTGGATGACGGTCCCCGGCTCGGCGACGTTGAGCGCTTCCTGCAGCTTGACGGCGTCCGTCACGGTGACGGTCGGCTCCGGGCAGGAGATCCGCTCGGTCGAGGTGGGCAGCGGGAACCGCTGCGCGCCGCCCGGCTCGCCCGCGCCCGCCCCGCCGCCCGCGCCGGCGGGGCCCGTCCCGTTCGGGGCGGGCACGTCCGCCGACGGCCCCGCCACGACGTCACCGCCGGACGGGACGTCCTCCGGGTCGTCGCCGGATCCGGTGGCGAGCACGACGAGCGCGCTGGTGGCGACCGCCCCGGCCACCAGGATCCCGGTGAACTTCAGATCGATCTTCACGATGCACCAGTTTCGCCCCGGTCGCGCGCGTTCCGCGCGTCAGGAGCACTTCCCGTCCTTGGTGAGCTTGCCGCCGTTCACCATCTTGTTGTCGCACTTGACGATGTTGCCGCCCTTGGTGTCGGCGATCCCGACGCCGTTGCCGCCGCCCAGGTCGATGGTGTTGCCGGTGAACGTGTTGTTCTTGCCCCAGCCGTCGATGATCTCGTGGGTCTGGAAGCCGTCCAGCGGGGTCCCGGTGCCCTTGTTGCCCTGGATCAGGTAGTTGTTTCCCTTGACGTCGATCCACGAGTCGTTGTGCTTGCTGCCGCCGGTCTTCGTCCCGTCGAACACGTTGTTCAGGATCTTGCCGCCGGACGTGCCCTCCTTGATGTCGACCGCCTCGGCGGTGGCCCGGATGACGTTGCCGCGCACGACGTTGTTGTCGCTCTTGTCGGGCTGCCCGCCGGTGATCTTCTTGAAGTTGGACTCGGCGCTGCCCAGGTAGACGCCCTCGCCGAACTTCTCGCGGCGCATCCCGGTGTTGTAGATCTTGTTGTACTGGACGGTGTTGCCGGTGGAGAACTTCCGCAGGTGGATGGCCTCGTCGCCGATCTGGTGGACGGTCAGCCCCTGGATGTACGACCCGTTGGTGCCGTCGCCCATCACGCCCTTCTGGCTGTTGCTGACGGTGAACCCGATCAGCCGCCAGTAGTTCGCGCCGTCCAGGTGCAGGCCGTAGCCCTCGTCGACGCCGCCGCCGTCCAGGACCGCCTTCGCGTCGCCGCACAGGTAGATCGGCTGCTGCTGGGTACCGTCCGTCTTCGCGACGAACTTGCCCTGGTAGGTGCCGGGGTTCATCTTGATGACGTCGCCGGCCTTGGCGCTCCGCAGGGCCGTCTCCAGGCTCGCGGCGTCGCTCACCGTCGTGGTGGGCGCCGGGCAGTCGATCTTGCCCTCGCCCTCGGGGACGGGCAGCGTCAGCGCCGGTCCGGCCGCGCCGCCGTTCCCCTCGTCGCCGCCGTCGCCGCCCTCGCTCTCCTCCTCGCCCGGCTCGGTCGCGCCCGGTGCGGGAGCGACCGGCTCCAGCGACGAGTTCTGCGACGCGTTGCCGGGTTCGGCGTCGTCGTCGCCGGTGAAAAGGATCACCAGCGAGCCGACCACGACGGCGCCGATCAGCAGGCCCGCGAGGAACTTGATATCGATTTTGACTGTCATCGGACGGTCTACTCCTTGGATCCGCTCTGGTGCGTCATTGCCGTGCCGTGCCGTGCGCCGACCGGCCCGATGGGCCGGGCCTAGTGGTCGACGCGTGTCCCCGCGGGCTGCCGTCGCTGCTGGTGCGGCGGCGCCGCGGGAGCGGTACGGCGGAGCAGGCGCACGGGGCGCTCCTCGAGTTTGGTCTGGTGCTCGTACGGATGGGCGCCGCGCCGGCCGATCCGCATCCCCGCGCCCCGCGAACGGAACATGGAGACGGCGACCAGCAGGAAGACGCCCGCCCAGATGACGTTCATGGGCTTGAACACGCGCTTGACCCAGGTCCAGAAACCGGCGGTCTTGTTCCAGCCCTTGATGTTGTTGCCGGTGTTCTTGTACTGGCCCTTGGCGCGGTCGTAGTCGAGCGCGCTCGACCCGGACCCGCTGATGGTGTTCCCGGCGATGACCGTCGCGGAGACGTCGCCCTTCAGCGTGACGCCGTGCCGGGACGCCGACTGGACGGTGTTGCCCTGCAGCGTCACCGACGAGTCCCGAACGTACAGGGCGGTCTGGGTGCCGTGGATGACGTTCCCCGCGACGCTGCCGCCCTCGACGCCGTCCCGCAGCACGATGCCCTGCCGCTCCGGCCCCCGGATCTGGTTCCCCGAGATCTGCACCTGGGTCGCCATCTCGCGGGCCACGATGCCCATGTCGCCGCCGGTCACCCGGCTGTTCTGCACGGCGACGTTGTCGCCGCCGAGGATCTCGAACCCGTACCGCTCGTTGTTCTCGGCGGCGCTCCCGCTGATGAGGTTCTGGCCGAACGCCGTCGTCCCCTCACCGGACGCGGACGGGCCCTCCGCGAGCGGCTGCCCGTTGAGCGTGTAGCCGTTCCCGCCGTTGTCCCGGGAGTTGCAGTTCGTGATCCGCACGCCCTCGGTGCCGCGCGACAGGACGAACCCGTCGCCGCGGCTCCGCGACACCGTGGTGTTCTCGATCGTCGCGTTCTTCGCGAACCGGTGCAGCAGCACCCCGTTCACGAGGCTGCCGGTGATCTCGTTGTTCGCGAGCCGCGTCTGGTTCGACGCCGTCACGAAGATCCCGTAGGCGTTGCCGTCGAACGTCGAGTTCTCGATCGTCCCGCTGACCAGGCTCGCCTGCGGCACGTGGAAGGAGGTCGCCCCGCCCGCCCCGTTCGCGGCCTGCACCTCGATCTGGTCCTGGTTGCCGCGGGTCTGCTCGCGCGAGCCGTCCGGCATCCGCACCTGGTGCGGCGCCCCCGGCTGGGCCTGCTCGGCGGAGGAGTCCGGACGGTCCGAGCCCGTCAGCGAGACGCCGCCGGTGCGGCCGCTCCAGAAGCCGAGGTGCTTCACGTTCGTGTAGGTCATGCTGAACGAGCCGCCGATCGCCCGGATGTAGGCGCGGCCGTCGCTCACCTTCGTGTCCGGCGAGCGGGTCTCCTCGTTCCAGCTCGTGATGTTGACGGGGTTCTGCGCCGAGCCGTTGATCCGGACGCTCCCGCCCGCGCTCACGATCGACGCGAACGAGCCGGGCACGCTGCGCATCCGGATCGTCAGCGGCCCGGTCGAGCTCTGCAGGACCAGCTTGCCGCCCGCCGCCACCATGATGCTGACGTTCAGCAGGTACGACCCGTCGCCGAGCTGCTGGAAGTCCTCCCCGGCGAGCTTCTGCAGCTCCGACACGTAGTAGGGCTCGCGGCGCTGCGGCAGCATCAGGGTCCGGCCGTTGGCGGAGCTCATCAGCCGCGGCTGCCGCGCCTGGACGGCCGTCGCCCCGCCGCCCGCGATGTCCGACTCCTGCTGGGCGCGGGTCTGCATGACCCGCAGGTCCTCCTGGTCGACCAGCGTCGACTGCTGCTGCGCGGCCGTCGAGGTCACGTCGTTCACCCCCGGCATCTCCGGCGGGCGGTCCGCGTAGACGCGGTACGCGTACGTCCCGCCGCCCGCCAGGCCGAGCACCAGGACGGTCGTCAGGACCTTGCTGCCGCGCCCCCGAAGAAGGGGCGCGGCAGCAAGGTCCTGACGACCGTCCTGGTGCTCGGCCTGGCGGGCGGCGTGCGCCGGTCCGGACGGGGCC
>NZ_QHJN01000257.1:0-7269 GCF_003947565.1 Actinomadura sp. WAC 06369
GTCGGTGGGGTCGGGGTCGGCGGGGGTGGATTCTGCGGGCAGGGACACGCCTCCTCCTCGGAGTCGTCATCCGCCGCGCATGCTTTCCCGAAAGATAAAAATGTCGGAATTGAGAGCGGAGTGGTCGGGGAAATTCGGCGGAATGGAACGGTGCCGTCCCCGATGAATTTAGCGTGCCGCGGCGTCCCGCGCCTTGCGTCCCATCCAAATCGCCGTCGCCCAGAGCGCACCGAAAATGGCGCCCAGTGCGAACATCGCCGGCACCATGAAACCGGTCGCGATGATGACGACCTGCAGCACGCCGCCGACCGCGACCGCCCACGGGAAGCGGAGCATCCCCGTCAGGAGCAGGCAGATCACCGCGAGACCGCCGCACACCCACGCGGCGGTGGCGCCCGGGACGTCCATCACCGTGACCGCGACGGGCGCGGCGAGGCCGATGATCAGCGCCTCACAGGTGAGCACCGCGGACAGCAAACTCCGCACCGGATTTTTCGGTCGTCCGGAACTCTGTCGCGTTTCGCCCGAAACTTCGTCGGCCATCGTGCTCAACGCCCCTCCTCCACGCGCAGCAGCGTCCTCGCGTCGCCGGCGGTCACCACGGAACCGGTGACGAGCACCCCGGCGCCCCGGTACTCCCCGGTCTCCTCGGCCAGGCCGATCGCCCGGTCGATGGCGTCGTCCAGCCGCTCCGCGACGTGCACCCGGTCGGACCCGAACACGCTCTCGGCCTCGTCGGCCAGCTCCTCCGGCGGCAGCGACCGCGGCGACGAGTTCCGGGTGACGACCAGTTCCGCCAGCACCGGCTCGAGCTGGTCCAGGACGCCCGGGATGTCCTTGTCCTCGGCGATGGCGAGGATGCCGATCAGCCGGGTGAACCCGAACGCCTCGGTGATCGTCTGGACGGTCGCGGCCATCCCCGCCGGGTTGTGCGCGGAGTCCAGCAGCACCGTCGGGCTCGTCCGGGCGACCTCCAGCCGCCCCGGCGACGCGGCCTTGGCGAAACCGCTGCGGACCAGCGCCGGGTCGAGCTGCCCGGCTTCCCCGCCGGTGTACGTCTCGCCCGGCGCGATCCGGGTGGCCGCCTCCAGGTTCGGCTCGCCCCGCGTCGGCGCGCCGCTCGCGAACGCCTCCACCGCCGCGAGCGCCACCGCGGCGTTGCCCGCCTGGTGCTCGCCGAACAGCGGCAGGAAGATCTCGTCGTACACGCCGTGCAGGCCCTGGATCCGCAGCTGCTGGCCGCCGACGGCGATGTCCCTGCTCAGCACGCCGAACTCGATGCCCTCGCGGGCCGCCGTCGCGCCCGTCCCGGCGACCCGGCGCAGCAGCACCGCCGCGGCCTCCACCGGCTGCTGCGCCACCACCGCGACCGCGCCGGGCTTGACGATCCCGGCCTTCTCCTCCGCGATCTCCTCCAGGGTGTCGCCGAGGTACCGGGTGTGGTCGAGCCCGACCGGCGTGAGGACCGCGACCGTGCCGTCCGCGACGTTCGTCGCGTCCCAGCGTCCGCCCATCCCCACCTCGACGACCGCGACGTCCACCGGTGCGTCCGCGAACGCCGCGAACGCCATCGCCGTGAGGACCTCGAAGAACGACAGCCGCACCCCGTGCTTCTCGTCGATCATCCCGACGTACGGCAGGACGTCCCGCAGCACCTCGACGAACCGCTCCTCGGAGATCGGCTCCCCGTCGATCGCGATCCGCTCCCGCAGCGTGCTCAGCTCGGGGCTGGTGTACAGGCCGGTGCGCAGCCCGCGCTCGCGCAGCAGCGCCTCGACGAGCCGCGCGGTGCTGGACTTGCCGTTCGTCCCGGCGATGTGGATCACCGGGTACGCGCGCTGCGGTTCGCCGAGGACGTCCACCAGGTCGCGGACGCGGTCGAGCGTGGGGTCGATGTCCCACTCGACGCCGCGGCTCCGGATCTCCCGCACGGCGTCCCGGTAGTCGAGCGGCTCGGCTGGCTGGCTCACGATGCTCCTGGCGATGGCGGACGGCTTGACGGAAGGGAATGCTCCGAGCCTATCCGCAGCCCGCCGCGCTCCCGCCGCGCCCCGCCCCGTCGCGGGGCGGCGATGATGGGGGCATGGACGCGGACGCGGTGTTCTTCCGGGAGTGGGA
The DNA here is from genome assembly GCF_003947565.1 of Actinomadura sp. WAC 06369. Classification (NCBI taxonomy): domain Bacteria; kingdom Bacillati; phylum Actinomycetota; class Actinomycetes; order Streptosporangiales; family Thermomonosporaceae; genus Actinomadura; species Actinomadura sp. WAC 06369. Next base: position 2,119 of record NZ_QHJN01000257.1, read on the forward strand.
GGCGCGGGCCCCCGGCGAGCGGCGGAGCCTGCGGCGGGCCCGGGCGCTGGCGGACGCGCTGGGCGTCCTGCCGCCGGACGCGCCGGTGCTCGCGGTGGTCGGGTCGAAGGGGAAGGGCACGGCGGCGGTGTACGCGTCGGCGTACCTGGCGGCGGCCGGTCTGCGGGTGGTGACCGTGACGAGCCCGGGCCTGCGGACGAACCGGGACCGGATCCGGGTCGACGGGCGCGCGGTCACCGCCGGCGAGCTCGGCGCGCTGGCGGCGGAGCTGGACCGGCGCGCCGCCGGGCTGCCCGCCCGTTCGGACGGCTACCTGTCGCCCGCCGGCCTGTTCATGCTCGCCGGGCTGCTCCGGGCGCGCAGCGCCGGCGCGGACGCGTTCGTGCTGGAGGCCGGGATGGGCGGACGGTCGGACGAGGTGAGCCTCGTGCCCGCGGACGTCGCGGCGATCACGCCCGTGTTCCTGGAGCACGCGGGCGTCCTCGGCGACACCCCGGCGGAGATCGCGCGGGAGAAGCGGGGCGTGGCGGGGCCCGGGACGCGGCTGGTGTCGGCGCCGCAGTCGCCCGAGGTGACCGGCGCGCTCGCGCCCGTCGAGGTGGTCCGCCCGGGCGATCCCGCGTTCGCGGACGTCCTGCCGTCCGGGCTCGGGCGGACGAGCGCCGAGCTGGGGATCGTCGCGGCCCGGCGGCTGCTCGGGCGCGACGCGCCCGCGGAGCGCGCGCGGGAGGTGCTCGCGTCGGTCGTCCTGCCGGGGCGCCTGTCGGCGCATCCCGTGCCCGGCTCGGACGCGGAGGTGCTCGTCGACTCCGCCATCGACCGGACGGGCGTCCGCGCGGCGCTCGCGGCGGCCCGCAGGCGCTGGGGCGGCGTCGACCACGTGCTGGTGTGCCTGCCCGACCACAAGGACCTCGACGGCGCCGTGGCGGCGCTCGACGGGCTCGCGGTGACGTTCGTCCGGCTGCCGCTGCCGCACCTGCGGTTCACCCGGCCGCTGCCGTCCGGCTGGCGGGCCGTGGAGGCCGCGGCGGTGACGCCCGCGGCGATCGCCGCGCTCGGGCGGCGCGTGCTCGCGCTCGGCACCGTCTACTTCACGGGGGCGGTCCTCGACGCCGTGGACGCCGACACCGAGCGGCTGTTCGTCAGCGCGCCCGCTCGACGTCCGCCCGGATCCGCAGCATGAGCGCGTCCATCATCGCGTAGCGGGGCTGCTGCGAGGCGACGTTGGACGCGACGACGCCGTAGGAGTCGCCGGTCGCCCAGGCGCAGTAGGTGTGGACGTCGGTCAGCACGGCGAACGTCCCGCAGACGGCGTTGCCGCCCGCTTTGCCCGGGTTGGCGTTCTGCCAGGCGATGAACGTCGTCGGGCGGATCTTCCGCAGGAACGCCGCGGGGTCCCCCACCCGGCCCGTGCCGCCGACGAACAGGACGTCGAACACCCCGTCCGGGCCCTCGGTGTAGACGGCGGCGCCCTTGCCCGCGGCCGGGATCCCGCCCGCCCGGACGCCGCCCATCACGAACGGGTACGCGACGGCGACCCGGGGCGCCAGCGCGTCGCGGCGCAGCCCGCCCGCGGTGGCCCCGGCGGTGATCGTCCGCGTCGACTCGAACGCCTTCGCCGTCCGTGCCCGCCCCCCGGACGTCTGCCCGGTCGCGTCACCGGACCGCAGCAGCAGCACGCCGGCCACCAGGACCACGAGCAGGACGGCTCCCGCGCCCGCGCCCAGCAGCATCCCCGAGCCCCGCCGGGCGGGGACGTCCGGGACGGGCGGGAGCGGTCCCGTGCCGTTCGGTGTGCGGTGCGGTCCCGTGCCGTTCGGCATGCGGTGGGGGCCGGTGCCGTTGGGCATGCGGTGAGGGCCGGTGCCGTCGGACGGGAGCCGCTGCGGGCCGCTCGGGTCGGCGACCTGCTGCGGGCCCGTCGCCCCGCGCGGTTCGGCCGACCACCACGGCACCGAGTCGCCCCACGGCGTCGGCGCGACCGTGAACTCGCCCGTCCCGTCCCCCCGCGGCGCGCGCGCGGCGTCGCCGGGCGCCGCGTCGTCGGCGTGGCGGCCCGGCGGGTCGGTCCGAGGACGTGAGTCGGCCATTGCACTCCCGGGGGGTTCTCGAGGCGACCGGAATGCCCGCGATCATGGGGATCGTAACCCTCCGCGGGCGGCGTGGCACGGTGAACGGTCCGGCCGGCGTCCCCGGACGGGACGCCGGCGCGGCGCGGGCTCGGGTCAGCCCGCGGGCAGTGCGGCGAGCTGGGCCTCCAGCCGCGCGATGTCGGTCTCGGCCTGCGCGAGCCGCTCCCGGTTCTTCGCGACGACGGCCTCGGGCGCCTTCGCCATGAACGCCTCGTTCCCGAGCTTCTTGTTCGCCTGGTCGACCTCCTTGCGGGCGGCGGCCAGGTCCTTCTCGAGGCGCTTGCGCTCCGCGGCGACGTCGATCGCGCCGGCCGTGTCCAGCCGGACCGCGACGCCCTCCACCGGCAGCGACGCGGTGGCGGAGAACCCGTCGCCCGGCGCGGTCAGGCGCAGCAGGGAGCGGACGCCCTCCTCGTGCGCGGCCAGCGCGGACCCGTTCCACTCCAGGGCGGCGGCGACCTTCTGGCCCGGCTTGAGGCCCTGGTCGGCGCGGAACCGGCGGACCTCGGTGACGAGCCGCTGCAGCGACTCCACCAGCCCCTCGGCGTCCCGGTCGGCGCGGGACGGGTCGGCCGACGGCCACGCCGCCCGCACGATCGTCTCGCCCTTCGTCAGGGACGTCCACAGCTCCTCGGTGACGAACGGGATCACCGGGTGCAGGAGCCGCAGCAGGTTGTCCAGGACCTCGCCGAGGACGCGCCGGGTCGCGGGCGCGCGGTCGTCCGCGAGCTGGACCTTCGCGAGCTCGACGTACCAGTCGCAGACCTCGTCCCACGCGAAGTGGTACAGCGTCTCGCACGCCTTCGCGAAGTCGTACGACTCGAGCTGCGCGTCCACCTCGGCGATGACCGCGTGCAGCCGGGACAGGATCCACGCGTCGACGGTCGTCGGCTCGTCCGGCAGGTCGCCCTCGACGTGCGCGCCGTTGATCATCGCGAACCGGGTGGCGTTCCACAGCTTGTTGCAGAAGTTGCGGGAGCCCTCCGCCCACTGCTCGGCCACCGGCACGTCCCCGCCGGGGTTCGCGCCGCGCAGCAGCGTGAAGCGGGTCGCGTCGGCGCCGTACCGGTCGATCCAGTCGAGCGGGTCGACGACGTTGCCGAACGACTTCGACATCTTCTTGCCGTACTGGTCGCGGACCATGCCGTGCAGGGCGATGGTGCCGAACGGCGGGACGCCGTCCATCGCGTACAGCCCGAACATCATCATCCGGGCGACCCAGAAGAACAGGATGTCGTACCCGGTGACCAGCACGGACGTCGGGTAGAAGCGCTTCAGGTCCGGGGTGTCGTCGGGCCAGCCGAGCGTCGAGAACGGCCACAGCGCCGACGAGAACCACGTGTCGAGGACGTCGGTGTCCTGCGTCCACCCGGCGGGCGGCTCCTCGTCCGGGCCCGGGCACGCGGTCTCGCCGTCCGGCCCGTACCAGACCGGGATGCGGTGCCCCCACCACAGCTGCCGGCTGATGCACCAGTCGTGCATGTTGTCGACCCACTCGAAGTAGCGGGCCGCCATCTCCGGCGGGTGGATCGCCACGCGGCCGTCCCGGACGGCGTCCCCGGCGGCCTTCGCGAGCGGCTCGACCTTCACGAACCACTGCAGCGACACCCGCGGCTCCACGACCGTCGCGCACCGCTGGCAGTGCCCCACCGAGTGCTCGTACGGACGGACCTCCTTGACGATCCGGCCCTGCTCGCGCAGCGCCGCCACCACGGCGGGCCGCGCCTCGAACCGGTCGAGGCCCTCGAACGGGCCGTGCGCCGTCACCACGCCGCGCTCGTCCAGCACGGTCAGCGACGGCAGCGAGTGCCGCCGCCCGATCTCGAAGTCGTTGGGGTCGTGCGCCGGGGTCACCTTGACCGCGCCGGTGCCGAACTCGGGGTCGACGTGCTCGTCCGCGACGACCGGGATGCGGCGGCCGGTCAGCGGCAGCTCGACCTCCCGCCCGACCAGGTGCTTGTACCGCTCGTCGTCCGGGTGCACCGCCACGGCCGTGTCGCCGAGCATCGTCTCGGCCCGCGTGGTCGCGACGACGATCTCGTCCTCGCCCGACCCGTACCGCATCGACACGAGCTCGCCCTCGCGCTCCGCGTGCTCGACCTCGATGTCGGAGAGGGCGGTGAGGCAGCGCGGGCACCAGTTGATGATCCGCTCGGCGCGGTAGATGAGCCCGTCGTCGAACAGCCGCTTGAAGATCGTCCGGACGGCGCGGGCCCGCGGCTCGTCCATCGTGAACGCCTCGCGGGACCAGTCGACGCTGTCGCCGAGCCGCCGCATCTGCCCGAGGATCCGCCCCCCGGACTCGGCCTTCCACTGCCAGACCCGCTCGACGAACTTTTCCCGGCCGAGGTCGTGCCGGGACAGGCCCTCCTTGGCCAGCTCCCGCTCCACGACGTTCTGGGTGGCGATGCCGGCGTGGTCCATGCCCGGCACCCACACGGCCTCGTGCCCCTGCATCCGGCGGCGCCGGACGAGCGTGTCCTGGATCGAGTGGTCGAGGGCGTGCCCCATGTGGAGCGATCCGGTCACGTTGGGCGGCGGGATGACGATCGAGTACGCGGGCCGGGACGGGTCGCGGGCCGGATCGGCGGCGAAGAGGCCCGCCGATACCCAGCGCTCGTACAACCTGCCCTCGACGTCCGCCGGTCGGTACTGGGTGGGCAGGTCGACGTCCGCGGCGGCCCCCTGGCCGCGCTCATTGCTGGGCTGTGTCACGGCTGATGATTCTACGGGGACGAGAACGGTAGAACGCCCGAGCCCGCTCGTGCGTCAATGGAATGACCGTGGGCACGCTCCCAGCCCACCCTTCCCGCCCCCGGAAGAGGAGACCCATGAGCGGCTGGAACCCGCCCCTCGACCCCGACCGTCCGTCCGCCCACCAGGGCACCCCGGACCCTTCGCCCGGCCCACCCGCCCCTGGCGGTCTGGACGACCGGGTGCCGCACCCCGGTGAGCCGGGTCAGCGGGGTGTCGAGCACCTGCCCGGTCCCGGTCACGACGGGACCTCGCGCTCGCGCAG
>NZ_QHJN01000258.1:0-7234 GCF_003947565.1 Actinomadura sp. WAC 06369
TCCTCGGCTACGCCGCCGGGACCCCGGCGGCGTAGCCGAGGACGAGGCCGGGCGGGTGGGGGCGCTGGCAGTGCCACGACAGCGGGTGGGCCTTGACGCCCCGGTCCAGCGCGGCGGCCGCCACGGCCCGGTCGATCGCCCCGCCCTCGTCGTCCCCGGCGGCGAGGGTGACGGTCAGGTGCAGCCCGGCGGCGGCGCCGTGGACGGTCGCGGCGGGCAGGTGCTCGGCGATCGCGCGGATCATCGCGTCGCGGCGCGCCCGGTGCCGGCGGCGCAGGAACCGCAGCTGCCGCTCCAGCTCCCCGGAGTCCATCAGGCGCGCCAGCACCAGCTGCGGCAGCACCGCGCCGCCCAGGTCGGCGCAGCGTTTGGCGTCCACGACGGCGTCGCGGTGGGCGGGCGGCGCCAGCAGCCAACCGGTGCGCAGCGCGGGCGCCAGCAGCTTGGAGACGCTGCCGGCGTAGAAGACGCGGTCGGCGAGCATGGAGCGCAGCGCCGGGACGGGCGGCCGGTCGTAGCGGTGCTCGGCGTCGTAGTCGTCCTCGATGATCAGCCCGCCGTCGCGGGCCCAGTCCATCAGCGCGCGGCGGCGGGGGCCCGACAGGACGGCGCCGGTGGGGAACTGGTGGGCGGGGGTGAGCAGGACGGCGGGGGCGCCGGACGCGCGCAGCAGGTCCACGCGGATCCCGTCGGCGTCGACGGGGACGGGCGGGTGCGCGGTGCCCCAGTAGTCCAGGTGCTGGCGGGTGCCGAGCGATCCGGGGTCCTCGAAGGCGACGGTGCCCGCGCCGGCGTCGTGCAGGACGCGGGCCAGCAGCCCGATGACCTGCGCGGTGCCGGCGGTGACGACGATGTCGGCGGGGTCGGCGCGCACGCCCCGGTTGCGGGCCAGCCAGGACGCAACGGCCGTGCGCAGTTCGGGTGCGCCGCGGGGGTCGCCGTAGCCGAGGCCGGACGCGGGCAGCGTCGCCAGGACGGCGCGTTCGGCGCGCAGCCACGCGGCGCGGGGGAAGGCGGTGAGGTCGGGCAGGCCGGGTGACAGGTCGACGCGGGCGGGCGCGGCGACGACGGGCGCGGCGACGACGACGGTGCCCGCGCGGCCGCGCCCGGCGACGTGGCCGTCGTCGACCAGCCGCCGGTACGCCTCGGTGACCACGCCGCGCGAGACCCGCAGGTCGGCGGCCAGCGTGCGGGTCGCGGGGAGGCGCGCGCCGACGGGCAGGCGGCCGTCGGCGATGGCGTCGCGGAGCCGTCCGGCCAGCCAGTCCGCCCGTCCCCCGCGGGGCGCGTCACGGACGTCGAGCTGCAGGAAGTCCGCGCCCGCCGCGCCCGCCGCGCCGGGCCCCGGCGCCGCCGCATCCCCCGTTATGGACCTGTCGTCGGCATCCCCATTGGACCTGTTCACCGGGCCATTGTGGCGCCAGGGTGGACCCCATGGAAACCACCGCGACCGGCGGGGCCGGCGAGACCGGCTACGTCCACGGATACACCGACCGCGAGGCGCGGCGGCTCGGCGAGCAGGCCGACGCCCTCGCCGAGCTGCTGCACGGCGGCACCCGCTACCCGGCCGGCTCCCGGGTCCTGGAGGTCGGCTGCGGCGTCGGCGCCCAGACCCTCCACCTGATCGACGGCAGCCCCGGCGCGGAGCTGACCTGCGTCGACGTGTCCGCCGAGTCGCTGGCGCGGGCCCGCGCCCGCGTCACCGCCGCCCGACCCGGGGCGCGGGCGACCTGGGTGCGCGCCGACCTGCACGACCTGCCGTTCGCCGACGGCGAGTTCGACCACCTGTTCGTCTGCTTCGTCCTGGAGCACCTGCCCGACCCGGTCGCGGCGCTGGCCGGGCTGCGGCGCGTGCTGCGCCCCGGCGGCACCCTCACCGTGATCGAGGGCGACCACGGGTCGGCGTTCTTCCACCCCGACAGCGCCCCCGCCCGCACCCTGATCGGCCACCTGGTCGCGCTGCAGGCCGCCAAGGGCGGCGACGCGCTGATCGGGCGGCGCCTGCACCCGCTCGTGCGCGCCGCCGGATACGGGCGGGTGCACGTCGGGCCCCGCACCGTGTACGTGGACGCGTCGCGGCCCGCGCTCGTCCAGGGGTTCATCCACGACACCTTCACCGCCATGGTCGGCTCCGTCCGCGACGAGGCCCTGGCGGCCGGGCTGGCCACGCCGGGCCAGTGGCGGGACGGCATCGACGGGCTGCGGCGCACCGCCGGACCCGACGGCGCCTTCCACTACACCTTCTTCAAGGCCACCGCCGTCAACCCCGCCCGTCCGGACGCCGCTCCCGGCGGCGCCCCCGGCGGCGTCGCCGGTCAGGACGCGCGCACCAGCGGCAGCACCTCACGGGCGTAGAAGTCGAAGAACCCGTCCTGCTCCGGCCCGATCTGCTGGACGAACACGTCGTCGTACCCCGCGTCGACGTACTCGCGCAGCGCCCGCGCGTGCACCCGCGGATCCGGGCCGCACGGCACCCGCTCGGCCACCATCTCCTCGGTCACCAGCCCCGTCAGCTGCTCGAACTGGCGCGGCAGCGGCAGCAGCTGGCCGGCCTCCCCCGGGATGTAGTCGCTCGCCCACAGCCGGTGCGCCGTCCGCAGCGCCGCACCGGCGTCGGCGCCCCAGCACGCCTTCAGCCCGCCCTGCACCGGCTTGCCCAGGCCGCCCGCGTCGCGGAACGCCGACGCCAGGTCCGGGTCCGGCATCATGGACATGAACCCGTCCCCGACCCGGCCCGCCAGCGTCGCCGCCTTGGCCCCGAACCCCGACACGTAGATCGGCGGAGGCTCGTCCGGCAGCGTGTAGAGCCGGGCGGTGTCCACGCTGTAGTGCTCCCCGCGGTGGGTGACCAGGCGGCCGGTGAACAGCCGCCGCATCACCTCGATCGCCTCCTCCAGCATCTCCCGCCGCGTGGCCGCGGGCGGCCACCGCGAGTCGACGATGTGCTCGTTGAGCAGCTCCCCGGTGCCGACGCCGAGGAAGAACCGCCCCCCGGTCAGCACCGCGGACGTCGCCGCGGCCTGCGCGACCACCGCCGGGTGCGTGCGCACCAGCGGGCAGGTGACCGCGGTGCCGATCGGCAGCGACGTCGCCTCCGCGATCGCACCGATCACCGTCCACACGAACGGCGCCTGCCCCTGCTCCTGCACCCAGGGATGGAAGTGGTCGGAGATCCACAGCGCGTCGAACCCGGCCCGCTCGGCCAGCCGCGCCTGCCGCACCAGCTCCCCCGGCCCGTGCTCCTCGCACGACAGGAAGTACCCGAACCTCGCCATCGACGCCTCCCCGGGACGCGTGCCTGCGGGCGCCTCCCCCTCGCCGCCCCGGCGGGCCCGCCGGCGGGCGGCGCACGCCCGTAGCGCGCCCTACCCCGGACGTCCCGTACAAACCCGGATGAACCGGGCGGCGGCCGCGGCCGATCATGGTTGGAACCGTCCGGCGGGGTATGCGGAGGCCATGACCAGAGCCCTCACCACGACCGCCGCCGAGGCGCTCGCCTGGTGGACCGCGCTGCTGGCCGGATACCTGGCGCTGGTGTCGACGGTCTCCGCCACCGAGATCGCGGTGGGCGCCGCCGCCGCGGCGGCCGGAGCCGCCGCCGGGATCGCCGCGCGGCGCGTGCTGTCCAGCGGCGACGCCCGTCGCGCCGGGCCGCGGCCGCGCTGGGCCGCCCGGCTGCCCGCCGCGCTGGCGTGGCTGCCGCCGCAGATCGCCGCCGACACCCTGCTCGTCCTGGCGCGCGGCGGGACCGGCGGCCGCTGGTACCGGGTGCGCACCGCGCCCGGCCCGGCCGGGCGCGGCACCGCGGCGCTGCTGCTGTCGCTCTCCCCCGGCGGGCTCGTCGGCGCCGTCGATCCCGGCCGCGGCCTGCTGGACGTCCACCGGCTCCAGCCCGGCCCGTCACCGTTCGAGCGCCGCCTGGCCCGCACCGGCCTCATCGCCGAGACCCCGCCAGCCCCCGACGGCCGCGACGGCGGGACGCCGGGCGGCGGTGAGGCGCCGTGAGCCCCGCGAGCATCACCGCCGCCGCACTGCCCGCCGCCGTCCTGCTGCTCGGCGGGCTGCTGCCGGTCCTGGCCGGCCTCCTGCGGGGACGGCCCGCCGACCGCCTCGCCGCCCTGCTGGCCGCCGGGCCCCTCACCGTCCTGGTCCTGGCGCTGCTCGCCGCCGCCTACGGGCGCCCCGTCTACCTGGACGTCGCGCTGGTCCTGGCGCTGCTGTCCGCGGCCGGCTCCCTGGTGTTCGCCCGGTTCCTCGCCCGGACGCTGTGAAGGGAGACGGCCCGCGATGACCCTCGACGCCCTCGCCGCCGCGCTGACCTGGACCGGAGTCGCCGTCGCGGTGCTGTCGGCGCTCCGCCTCGCCGCCACCGGCGACGCGGCCGCGCGGCTGCACGTGTCCGCGCCCGTCACCGTGGCGGCCGTCCCGGCGACGATCGCCGGGCTGGCGCTGCTGCCCTGGTCGTCCTGGCACGACGTCGCCAAGCTCGCGGTCATCGGGCTGCTGCTGGCCGGCACCGGACCCGCCGCGATGCTCATCGCCGGGCAGGCCGTCCACCGCCTCGACGCACCGCCGCCCGGCCCCGCCGAAACCGGCACGGGCGGGACCGATACGGGCGGGACCGGCGCGGGCGGGACCGGGAGCGCGCGGTGACGCCCGCACCGGCCCTGACCGGCGCCCTCGCCGACGTCCTGCTGGTCACCGGGTTCGGGCTGGCGGCGGCCGCCGCCACCGCCGTCGTGCTCACCCGCGACCCCGTCCGGCAGGCGATCGTGTTCTCCGGGCACGGCCTCGTCCTCGGCCTGCTGTTCGTGATCCTCCAGGCCCCGGACGTCGCCATGTCCCAGATCGGCGTCGGCGCGGTCGTCGTCCCCCTCATCGTCGTGCTGGCCCTGCACGCCACCCGCCGCCACCGCCCCGCCACCGACGGCGACCCCGACACCGAAAGCACCGAAAGCACCGACGGCACCGGCGGCGGTGCCGGGGAGCCCGGCGGGCGCCGCGCGGACGGCGGGCCCCGGTGAGCCCCCGCGCCCGCCTCCTGCTGTTCGCCGCCGGCGCCGCCGGATGCGCCGCCCTCTACACCCTCGCCGTCCTCGGCCTGCCCGGCTTCGGCGGCCCCTTCCACCCCTACGCCGACCGCGCCGTCCGGCAGGCCCTCGAGCAGGGCACCGCCAACGCCGTCGCGTCGGTCACCTTCGACCAGCGCGCCTTCGACACCGTCGGCGAGGAACTGATCCTGCTCGCCGCCGCCGTCTCCGCCCTCGTGCTGCTGCGCGCCTCCGGCCGCGAGGAGACCGCCGCCGGCGACACCGCCGCGCACGGGCCCGCCGACGTCCCCGACGCGCTGCGCGCCACCGGCCGCCTGCTGCTGCCGCCCACCCTCGTCGTCGGCGTCTACGTCGTCGCGCACGGGCACCTGTCCCCCGGCGGCGGCTTCCAGGGCGGCGTCATCCTCGGCACCGCCGTCCACCTGCTGTACCTGGCCGGGGACTACCCCGCGCTGCTGCGGCTGCGGCCCCTGCCGCTGTTCGAGGCCGTCGAGGCGCTGGCCGCCGCCGCGTTCGTCGGCGTCGCCCTCGCCGCCGCCGGCCTGATCCCCCTGCTCAACACCCTCGTCGCCGCCGAGGTCGGCTGCGCCCTGGTCTTGCTCATCGCCCAGTTCTTCACCCAGGCCCTCCTCGTCCACGAACCCGCCGAACCCGGCGGGACAGGAGGGCGCACGTGAGCCACCTGCCGCACCTCACCGCCGGGTACATCATGCTGATCGGCCTGTACGGCATCGTCACCAGCCGCGACCTCGTCCACGCCGTGGTGTGCCTGTCGGTCTCCCAGTCCGGCACCTACGTCCTGCTGCTGGCCATCGGCTACCGGCACGGCGCCACCGCGCCGGTGTTCTCCGACCGGCCGCCGCCGACCGCCGGACGGCCCGTCACCGACCCCGTCGTGCAGGCCATGACGCTCACCGACATCGTCGTCGGCGCCGTCGTCACCGCGCTGCTGCTCGCCCTGGCCGTCCAGATCGCCCACCGCCGCGGCACCCTGGACCCCGGCGAACTGCGCTCCCTGGAACCCTGACCGGCCCGCCCATGATCCTGCAGCTGATCCTCGCGGTGCCCGTCATGACCGCCGCCCTCACCGCCGCCGCCGGACGCCGCCTGCCGCGGCCCGCCGTGGACGCCGCGGCCCTCGCCGCCGCGGTCACCGTCGCCGCCCTGGCCGCCCTCACCCTCGCCCGCGCCGCCGACCGCACCCGCGTCGCGTGGCTCGGCGGCTGGGGACCCGCCACCGGCGTCGGCATCCCCCTGGTCGCCGACCCGCTCGCCGCCGCCCTCGCCCTCACCGCCGCGCTGCTGACCGCCGCGGCCCTGGTGTACTCGTGGCGGTACTTCGCCGAGGTCCACGCGATCTTCCACACGCTGATGCTGCTGCTGCTCGCCGCGATGTGCGGGTTCGTCCTCGCCGGGGACCTGTTCACCCAGTTCATGTTCTTCGAGCTGACGGGCGTCGTCGCGCTCGGCCTCACCGGCTACCGCTCCGAGGAGCCCGACACCGTCCACGGCGCCGTGAACTTCGGGCTGATCGTGTCGCTGGGCGCCTACCTCACCCTCACCGGCGTCGCCCTGGTGTACGGACGCACCGGGCAGCTCGGCCTGGCCGCCGCCGGACGCGCCCTCGCCGGCGCGCCGCCCGGGGACGCCCTGGTCACCGCGGCGTTCGTGCTGATCTGCACCGGCTACCTGGTCAAGGCCGCCGCGTTCCCGTTCCACTTCTGGCTCGCCGACGCCCACGCCGTCGCCCCCACCCCCGTCTGCGTGCTGTTCTCCGGCGTCATGGTCGAACTGGGCGTCTACGGGGTCGCGCGCGTCCACACCGTCGTGTTCGGGGGGCCGGTGCCGCTGGGCGGCGTCGCCGTGCTCGGCGCCGCCGCCGCGCTGCTGGGCGCCGTCATGTGCGTCCTGCAGACCCAGGTGAAACGGCTGCTGGCGTACTCGACGATCAGCCAGTCCGGGCTGCTGCTGGTCGGCGTCGCCGCCGCCTCCCCCGGCGCGGTCGCCGGGACCGCCTACGCGCTGGCCGGGCACGCCGCCGCCAAAGGCGCCCTGTTCCTGGCCGCCGGGGCCCTGCTGAACCGGCACGGCACCCTCGACGAGCACGACCTGCGCGGCCGCGGCCGCGCAGGTCGTGCTCGTCGAGGGTGCCGTGCCGGTTCAGCAGGGCCCCGGCGGCCAGG